>CAYXLG010000020.1:0-15507 GCA_964465805.1 uncultured Muribaculaceae bacterium | reverse complement strand
TTGATTAGTAAAGTTGAGAAGTTCCTAAGTATGGGTTATAAGGATAAGAAGCAGATGGGACTTACTGGTAGAGATAAAGTTGAGAGAGAGTTTGATAGACAGATTGTGATTGAGAAGTATTTGGATGAGATAAACAACTTCAAGTAAAGAAGAATACTGAGTTTTTACTAAGCTTATAAGGCGATTAATAAAAGGTGAAAGACCTTTGCTGGATTGGTCTATTATATTATTTATTGTGGTAAAGAGTATTTGATAAATATTTAAGCAAGAAAACAAAGTATGATTAATGGGATAGTTTTAAAGAAAGCAACAGATTGAAAATAAGTTTCAAAAGGAGAATTTCCTAATGTCTAATCATGTAAGAGTACTTCAAGTTTTTGGAAAATTGAACAGGTGTGGCGCAGAAACTATGGTTATGAACTTGTATCGAAATATTGATCGTTCTAAAGTACAATTTGATTTTATTGTACATACAAATGAACATTGTGATTATGATGATGAAATAAGCTCCTTGGGTGGAAAAATTTACAGAGTACCGCGCTATAATGGTAAGAATCATTTTATTTATAAAAAGTCATGGAATGAATTCTTTCAAAAACATACTGAATATAAAATCATTCATGGACATGTTAGAAGTACTGCATCAATTTATCTTAAAATAGCTAAAAAACATGGTTTAATTACAATTTCTCATAGTCATAGTACATCCTCAGGCAGTGGATTTTCAGCTATTGTAAAAAACTTATTACAATATTCAATCAGATTCACTGCTGATTATTTATTTGCTTGTTCTAAATCAGCGGGAGAATGGCTGTTTGGTAAAAAAGCATGTAAAAAAAAGAATTTCTTTATATTAAATAATTCAATTGATTCTGCAAAATTTACATATGATAAGAATGTTAGAATAAAAAAAAGAAAAGAACTTAAAAGCGAAGATAAGTATATAATTGGTCACATCGGAAGATTTCATCTAGAAAAAAATCATAATTTTTTAATCGATATTTTCAAAGAAGTAAAAGAAGTATATGATAAAAGTGATAATTCGGTATTGTTGTTAGTTGGAGATGGAGAATTGCGTAAATCAATTAAAACAAAGGTTAAGAATTTAGGACTAACAAATAGTGTGATTTTTGCTGGGGTGAGAGAGGATATTCCAGAGTTATTGCAAGCAATGGATGTGTTTTTGCTTCCGTCACTGTACGAGGGATTAGGAATAGTAGCTATCGAAGCACAAGCTGCAGGGCTACAAACAATTGTTTCGGAAACAATACCAAAAGAAGCGTATATTACTGATTTAATTGAAAAGGAGTACTTAAGTTCTTCGCCAACTATATGGGCTAATAGGATTTTGAAATATAAAAATGGATATGTAAGAAAGGATAGGCATAAAGAAATTAGTAATGCAGGGTATGACATAAAGGAAAATTCAAAAGTTTTGGAAAACTTTTATATCGAACAACATAATACCTTTAATATGCAGTGATGTAATTTGTTGTAGAAAGTATTAAATTTGATTTAGGTGAACTAGATACCTATTTATATAATTAATAGTACTACATAATATCTCTATTTAATAATTGGAACGGTCTGGACAATACATAATGAAATCCGAAAATTCACAAGAAAAAATAAGTATAGACGAATATATTCCAGTTACTAATGATATTTGACTTCTATTGTATTATAGTTTCTGGTATATAGATTAGAGAATGAGAAAGTTGATAGCAAAAGGAACTTTATTTATTTTTACAAATATAAATACTTTAGTATAAGGAGATAGATATGTATCCATTAATTTCGGTGATTATTCCCGTGTATAATGTGGAGGAATATTTGCCTAAGTGTATTGAAAGTGTAATATCACAATCATACAAGGACTTGGAAATTTTATTGATAAACGATGGTTCTCAAGATGCTTCAGGTAGTATATGCGAAAAATATCAGATGATGGATAATAGAATTAAGGTTATCCATAAGAAAAACTCTGGATTATCAGATGTTAGGAACCTAGGTATTGATATATCCAAGGGTGATTACATTATGTTTCTAGATTCTGACGACTACTGGGAGGGAGATTTTTTATATGATTTAGCCAATTACACTAGAACAAACAATCTTGACTATATTTTTTTTAGATATAAAAGTTATTATCAAAAAATAAATAGATTTGATGAGCCACATTTATATTGTGAAAGAGAAAGAATCGAGGGCAAAGAAGGTACTGAATGTTTAGAGTATATTTTGCAACACAATAAAAGATACAGTTGGTATGCATGCTTAGGAATGATTCGTAGAGAGTTTATTATAGAAAACAATCTCTATTTTCAAAAGGGAAGAACATATGAAGATGTGTTGTGGACCCCTAAAGTTTTTTTGAATGCAAAGAAAGTAGATTACTATGACAAGGCAGTATATATTTATAGACAAGAAAGAGATGGACAAATAACTTCTCAACTCTCGTATATTAATTTATTGGACAGTATATATGTTGCAAGTTATTGGGAAGAAAGGATTAAAAAATATAATATTAGCAATAAACTAAAATCCTCTTTACTTAATAATGTTTCTAATAGATACTATGTAGCAATAAGGTACTCTGGATTTTTAAACAAAGAGAACAAAGGCAAATTGATAGTAAATCTTAAAAGTAAGAGAGAACTGTTAAAATACAACAATGATCTAGTTGGAAAAATAACTCGAATTTTATGTAATACAGTCGGATTTAATGTTACTTCATTGATTTTCAAAAACTTAATAACAATTAAAAAGCGTATCAATATTTTTGATTAATAGGAGAAAATTATAATATGAAGATAGGAATTTTATCTATGCAAAGAGTAATAAATTATGGATCATTTCTACAAGCATATGCACTAAGTAATAGCTTAAATAGTTTAGGACATGAAACATATTTTATTGATATTAAACCAGGGAGAAACCTATATAATGAAAGATCGAAAAAAAGTATCAATAGTAAAATCATGTATATATTTGAAAGAATGGATAAAAAAATTATCCATAGAATAAAAAGAAGAAACAATAGAAAAATTAGAGACTATAGATTTCAACATGAATTTTTCCCTATGCTTAACTTAAGTAAAGAAAAGAACTATAATAGTCAATATGATGCAATTGTGATCGGAAGTGATGAGGTGTTTAATTGTACTCAAAAGTCTCAATGGGGATTTGCAAAGACATTACTTGGTGAGGGATTAGATTCTGAAATTATAATAAGCTATGCTGCTTCTTGTGGACATACAACCCTTGAAGATATAACTAATTTTAGATTAAACGAAGAAATATCTTATGCCATGAAAAACTTTAGAGCAATTTCAGTAAGGGATGAAAACACCAAGGCATTTGCTGAGGAAATGACAAATGTGCCAATATATGAACATATTGATCCAACCTTAATTTATGATTTTGAAGAACTAACATCAGAAGATATACAAGAAAATAATTATATATTAGTATATGCATATGAAGATAGGATTAATGATAAAGAAACTATTAAAGTAATTAAAGACTTTGCAAGGAAAGAAGGAAAAATTACTATATCTGCAGGAGTTTGTCAATATTGGTGTGATAAACGAATAATATGTACTCCATTTGAACTTTTATCATATTTTAAAAAAGCCGATTATGTTATTGCAGATACTTTTCATGGTACAGTATTCTCTATAAAATATAATAAAAAGTTTGTATCAATTATTAGAGATAGCAACAAACAAAAACTAACAGATTTACTTGAGAAGTTTAAATTAACAGATCGAATCGTAAACAAACCAGAACAGATTTCAAACAAATTGCCAGAAGAAATCGATTATACTTTTACTAATAAAGAAATAGACAATTACAAAAAAACTGCATTTGAATATTTCGAAAAGTATTTGTTTTAAAAATATAATATTAAGTAAATTTACGAGCATTAGATTTCCAACAATTTGTACAAATCCATAATGATATAATTATAATTAAAGAAGGAAGAACATGATAATTCAATATAAAGAAAAAAAGGATTGCTGTGCTTGTGCAGCATGTATGAATATATGTCCAAAGAATGCTATTACCATGAAAAGCGATGAAGAAGGATTTACATTTCCCAATATTAATCATGATTTATGTATTCGCTGTAAACAATGTTTAAAAGTATGTGCTTTTCAAAATGTTCCCATTATTGATAAAGAGCCTATATCTGCTTATGCAGCGATTAATAAAAATGATAGTATATTAAAAGCAAGTTCATCTGGTGGAGTATTTGGAGCTCTAGCTTCATTAGTATTAAATAAAAAGGGTATAGTATTTGGATGTGATTATAATGAAAATATGGAACCAGTACATATAGCTATAGAAAATTGTTCGGATATAAAAAAACTTCAAGGTTCTAAGTATGTCCAAAGCTATATTGGAACCACCTACACTAAAGCAAAAAGATATTTAGATAGTGAAAGATGGGTATTGTATACAGGTACCCCATGTCAAATAGCTGGACTTAAGGCTTATTTGGGGAAAGATTATTTGAATTTAATTACAGCAGACATAGTGTGTCACGGTGTCCCAAATGCAACTTTTTTTGTGGATTATATTAGATATTTAGAAAGGAAATTAAATGGCAAAATCATTGACTTTAAGTTTAGAGACAAAACTAAAGGTTGGGGACGAATGGGTAAAGTTATATATCTTAAAGATGGGAAAATATGCAATGAGTTTATTCATCCTAATATATCTTCTTACTATAGTTACTTTTTAGGTGGTCATATTTGCCGGGACAGCTGTTATGATTGCAAATATGCTTGTGGTAATAGAGAAGGTGATTTTACAATGTGTGATTTTTGGGGTATTGAAAGAGCGCATCCAGAAATAATCACAGAAAAAGGAGTTTCTGCATTACTTATAAATAGTAATAAGGGTATTGGCTTTCTGAATGATTTAACACAACATCTTAGTTTAACAAAATCAAATCTTGAAATAGTACGATATGAAAATGAGCAATTAAATTATCCTACTCCAAAAAGTAATTCAAGGGAATCTATATTAAAGAAATGGCGCGATGAGGGATATAAGGCTGTTGAAGATGAATTTTACAGTGCGAATAAATGGAATATTAGATTAACAAAACTTAAGATTATGATCCCGCAACCAATAAAAGATAAAATCAAAACACTAATTGGTAGAAAGTAATATATTAGATATTGCTGTGTCTATATAGGTGAAAGAAATTTATTTTGTATTTTGTGTGTTTTTGTAGAAAGGAAGACTCCAGATGATTGTTGAAAAACCTTTAGTCTCAGTAATCGTTCCAGTATACAATGCTGAAAAATATATAAGAAGATGTATTGATAGTATAAGAAATCAAACATATGAAGAAATTGAGATAATACTAGTTAATGATGGGTCTACAGATTCTAGCAAAAGAATATGTGAAAAGTATTGTGAAATTGACAATAGGATTACTCTTTACAATCAAAAAAATTCAGGGCCTTCTGCTGCACGTAATTATGGATTAGAAAAAGCAGGTGGTAAATTCATACAATTTGTAGACTCTGATGATTTTATAGAGCCAGATATAACAGAAAGACTTACCAAGGAAATGATGAATTCTAAGTCAAGTTTAGTAATAAGTTCATATAAAATTTTAAGAGAAGAAAATGAAGAAGTTATTATAAAAGATATTAAGAAAATCAGTTATAAAAATATGGGAAGGTCTGAATTTTTTGAAAAATTTTTTTCTTTCCAATCTTCTGGATTTATTAACTCGTTATGGAATAAGCTGTATGATAAGGACTTAATAGACAAACATAAAATTAAATTAAATGAAGATTGGGATATAGGTGAAGACCTTGCATTTAATCTGGATTATTTTAGATTTATTGTGAAAGTGGGCTTTGTATCAGAACCATTATATAATTATTGCATTGAAAAAGAGAGCGATTCACTAATGTCTTCTTATAAAAATAGATATGTTGAAGGATTAATAGAACGAACTGAAAATTTTAAAAAGTTTCTAATAGAGACAAATGTTTTTGAGAAGCATAAAAAGAGTTTTCTAAAGAATATTCCATCGCTAGTACATGGAATGTTTATTAATTTATTTTATCAAAAAAATAATATGTTACCACATGAGAAATTAAAAAAAATAGATTTCATTTTAGAGTGGCAAGAAATAAATGAGTTCTTAAGATTAAAACTTAAAATGAATTCATTACCGAAGAAAGTTTTCATTACCATGATTAAGCATAAAAGAAAAAAAGCAATTTATTTATATTATTGGATTTTTTCTAGGTCAAAAAAGCATAGAAATAAAACACGTTAACCGATATACAAATTTGAATAATCGTAAATTTAATAAGCTTAATAAAACATATAGATATAACATTATAATTATAAAATGTTGAAATACAGTCATAGGTAACTTAAAAATTATAATACTTGAGCTATTATGTGTCTTAGACAAAAAGTCACTTTCATTACAATAATATAAATAAATTAGTATAATATTTAACGAACCTGATATATAAAAACAAGTGTTTCGTTAGATAAAGATAATATTAACAAAAAAATATGCGTAATAACTGATGAATAAACACTTAAAAGAACATATAAAAACTATATCTGTTGAATATATTTATAAGGAGGAAAAGTTGAAAAGAGTAGGTATCATAACATTTCATTGTGCTGATAATTTTGGTGCGGTTCTACAAGTATATGCACTTCAACTAACATTAAAAGAATTAAAAATAAATTCAGAAATAATAGATTTTAGGCCTGATATATTAAAGATACCATATGATAATAAATTTCATTGGAAATATATGATCAGTAAAATAGGTTTGTATAAAACAATCAAAAGAAATATTGTTAGAGTAATTAGGCATAAAAACATAAAAAATAGGATGTTAGCATTTAACAACTTTAGAAAGAATCATCTTATTGTTTCTGGTCCAACTTACAATACATCAAAAGAGCTAATGGAAAACTCACCAATATATGAATACTATATAACTGGTAGTGATCAAGTATGGAATCCGGACTTTTTAATTTCTACGGGTAACTCATATTTTTTAGATTTTGCGCCTAAAGAATCTAAAAAGATCTCGTATGCAGCCAGTATATCAGTGAGTCTAGAGTCAAGTTCCAAGAGTATATTTAAAGAAAACATTAACGGATTTAACCATATATCTATAAGGGAAAAGGATAATATAGAATTTTTAGAATCTATTACAGACAAGCCAATAACTATAGCTCTAGATCCAACATTACTGATAGACAAATCTAATTATATGAATATTTCTAAGAAAGCAGATGAAACCAATAAATATATATTAGTATATGATATACAATTTAACGAAGAAATGATAAAGCTAGCAAATAGAATATCCGAAGAAAAAGGATATGATGTAATTAGTTTTTCGAATGAAAAAAATTATAAGAGGGGAATTAAGACATTCTATTATGAAGGACCAAGTGAATTTTTAGGATATATTGAAAATGCTGAAATTGTTTTATCTACATCTTTTCATGGAGTGGCATTATCAGTTATATATAATAAACCTTTTTATGCAATTCCACACACTACGAGGGGAACAAGGGTAACGGATTTTTTAATGTCTATAGGTTTAGAAAAAAGAATTTTTTACAAGTCAAATGAATTGAGTGAAATTAGTTATGAAATAGATTTTAGTAAGCCAAACAAGTTACTTAATCAAAGAAAATTGGAGTCTATTAATTTTTTAACTACAGCCTTAGACATAGACAATTCAATTTGTTATTAATAAGTAAAAGGTGCATTTAAATAGGAGAAAACATGTATATTAGATTAAGAAATGAAAAACAAGGATCGAATATAATAATAATATCTTTAATATTTATTTCTCTTTATGTTTTTTTTGATGATATGTTATCAAGTAAAGTCACTTACATTCTTATAATTATGATAGTAGCATCTCAATTTACATATTTAATATTAAACAGATATATGACAATATCTAAAGATCAAATAATATCAATAGTACTAATAATATTAATAGTATTATCTCAAATAGTTTCAGCTAACTTTTCTGTATTTAAAGATAATAGCATAAATATAACAGTTTTTAGAATAGCTATAATGTTTATTGGCGCACTGTTTTTTTTAAATGGGAATTGGTATAAGTATGGTGTCAGAATTCTATTAATATTTGCTAGCATACATGTGTTTTTCACAATATTTGAATATATATCACCAGAATCATTTTTTACTATTGCATCACGATTTCTCTCAGCTGAATTATTTGGAAAAATACGGCTGTTTTTTACCAGAGGAACATATAGTGGAATAACAAATCAAACAGGAAGAAACTCTTTTTATATTACGGTAGCTATTTCAATACTTTATAGTAGTATTATTAAAACAAACGTAAAACCACAAGCAATCCAGATGTTGGCATTTATCACATCTATATTAGCACTTCTTCTTACAGGTAAAAGAGGACCTTTGTTAGCAAATATGCTAGTTATGCTATTTATGTATATTTACAAGGAAAAAGCGAGAGGAAAAAAGATATTAATAAAGACTGTACGATTTTTATTTATTATGACATTGGTTTTTATATTTTTGTTTTTAGTTTTTCCAGAAGCATTGTCTCCAATAAAAAGAACTATTATAAAAAGAGCACAAAATGATGTAGTTAGTGGAAGAATGGATTTATATGTATATGCCTTAGATTTATTTAAACGAAAACCAATATTTGGGTGGGGGGCTAATGCATATATGAATTTTTATGGATTTGATACTCACAATATTTATCTACAAATGTTATCAGAGAATGGAATCATAGGATTTGTGTTGTTTATATCATTTGTAATATTTAATTTATTAAAGACGTTTAAGACTCTTAAATTTGTGATTCAGATTAATGATAATAATAAAACTTATTTATACTTCTCGTTGTACACACAATTATATTTTATTTTTTATGGTTTGTCTGGGAATCCGTTCAGCGATAATTTTATATTTATAGTTTATCTTATAGCATCTTCAATTCCATTTTCATTAAAAATATATTCAAAAGAGAAAATGATAAGTAAAAACTTTAAAAAAGAGAAGAAAAAAATACATTAAAAACATTAAGGTTGTTACTATGTATGATAAAATAGTCACCAAATAAAAGAAAAACAGAAAATATTATCCTTCAGTTGTTATTATGTAAAACTGATTCTGATCCAGTTAATGTTAAAAAGAAGAGAGGAATAAATCAATAACGTTATTCAAAAACTCTATTTTGGGTAAGGACAATTAGAGGCTAATAATTATATAAAAAAGGTTAGGATGTAAAAATGAGTAGAACAAAAAAGTTTTTTTATAATTCACTTACAACGGCAATTTTTCAAATTGTTTTGTTTATTGCAGGACTAATAACTCCAAGAATAATGCTAAAATATTATGGTTCAGAGGTTAATGGATTGGTTTCATCTATTAATCAGTTCATAAATTATTTTAGATTAGTAGAAGCAGGATTATCTGGAGCAGCTATATATTCATTATACAAACCTTTAGCAAACAAAAATTATGATGATGTGAATAGCGTTGTTTCTGCGACAAGAAAGTTTTATATCCAATCAGGTTACATTTTTGTGGCTTTAACTTTTGTGATGTCGATTATTTACCCAATATATATTAAATCAGACACCCTATTATCAACAGAGGTTGGAATTCTTGTGCTAATATTAGGAGTTAATGGTGCTTTAGATTTTTTTACACTTTCAAAATATAGAGTTTTATTAACTGCAGATCAAAAAACATATGTGATATCATTATCATCAATGGTGTATACAATTATTAATACCATTATTATTGTTGTTTTAGGTATGATGCAAGTAAACATTGTTATATTAAGATTTGTAGCATTACTATCAATATTTTTGCGTTCGTTTATTTTAATGGTATATGTAAAAAGAAACTATAAATATCTAGATTACAAAGCAAAACCTAATACTAAGGCCTTGGATAAAAGATGGGATGCTCTTTACTTGCAGATTTTAGGGGTGGTACATACAGGTGCACCTGTAGTTATACTGACATTAGTAAATAAAGATCTAAAATTAATCAGTGTATATGCAATCTTCAACATGGTAATGGCGGGGATAAATGGAGTATTAGAAATTTTTAAAAGTGGCTTATCAGCTTCCTTTGGAGATGTAATTGCAAGAGGAGAGACAAAGGTCTTACAAAAATCATATACTGAGTTTGAGTATTCTTATTACGCACTAATTACTATTGTATATAGTATATCATTTATAATGATAATGCCTTTTATCCGAATTTATACTAGCGGTATTACAGATATCAATTATAATGTTCCGTTGTTGGGTTTCTTATTTGTGTTAAACGGATTATTATATAACATAAAAACTCCCCAAGGTATGTTAGTAATTTCAGCAGGGATGTATAAAGAAACCAGAGTTCAAGTAACGATACAAGGCCTTATTACAGTTGTATTTGGATTTATATTGGCACCATTCATAGGGATTTATGGTGTTCTTATAGCTTCAATAGTTTCAAATATTTATAGAGATATAGATTTGATGTTTTTTATTCCAAAGCATGTAACAAAGTTGCCAGTAATAAATACAGCGAAACGAATTTTTCTTGTTTTATTTAGTACCACTTTTATTTATTTGCCTTTTATTATGATTAATATTAGTACTTCTGGTTATATACAATGGCTAATATATGCAATTATAGTTGGAATTTATGTTTGCATAGTTGTTCTTATTATAAGTCTTATATTCGACCGTAAGACTTTTAAAGATGCCATTGGCAGAATCATAGGGATGGTGAGAAAATAATGAGATCAGTATTTGAAGAAAAACAGGATTGTTGTGGTTGTACAGCTTGTGAGCATATTTGTCCAACAAATGCAATAAGAATGCTAGCTGATGAAGAAGGTTTTTTATATCCGGATATTAATCAGGAGTTGTGTATTGACTGTGGTTTATGTAAAAAAGTATGCCCTATTCAGAACAAATTCGGTAGAGAAGATAGATTTGATGAACCTCGAGTATATGCTATAAAGCATAAATCAAATAATGTAAGAATGAAAAGTGCATCTGGAGGTGCTTATCCAGCAATAAGTGATTATATTTTGAAAGAATCAAATATTGTTTATGGTGTTAAATTTAGTGAAAAATTTTACGTACATCACGATAGAGCTAAGAATATCCAAGAGCGTGATGAGTTTAAAGGTTCTAAATATATACAGAGTGACCTAAGAGATACTTTTATTAGAATAAAGGATGACTTAATAGATGGGAAAGGTGTTCTTTTTACAGGAACAGGTTGTCAAGTAGCAGGATTAATTAATTATTTAGACGCAAAAAAAGTAAACACCGATAATCTAATAACTAACGATATAATATGTCACGGTACACCCAGTCCTTTATTATGGAATGAATATTTAGATTTTATTCAACAGAAAGATGAATTAGTCTCTTATACATTTAGAGATAAAGATGTAGGGTGGCATGGATATAATGTAAGAGTAAAGTACGAAAAAGGAAAAGAAAAATTAAATACACCGGACATTAGGATTTATGCCAACTTGTTTGGATCAGGTTTAGCACTACGACCTTCATGTTATCATTGTAAATTTACAAATTTAAAAAGACCATCTGATATTATGATAGGTGACTTTTGGGGTATAGAAAGAACACTCCCAGAGATAGACGATAATAAGGGAGTCTCTTTAATGATGATTAACACTAATAAAGGTTCAAAAGTCTTTAATGAAATAAAATCAGATATGGAGATTTGGGAAAGTAATACTAAAGACTGTTTACAGCCAAATTTAATAAGGCCAACAAGATGTCCAGAGAATAGAGAACAGTTTTGGCAAGATTATTATGACAAAGGATTTAAGTACATAGCCAAAAAATATTGTGGTTATAGTATTAAAAGTAGGACAAAGAAAGTATTTGCAGATATATTAAAAAAGCTTGGAATGTATGATTGGGTTAAGAGAGTAGTTAAAGGTTAAGAAGGGTAATAGGTAATAAGGGAGCAAAGATCATACCAAACAATGAAGTCAAACTATAATTATGGAGTAAGTTAAAGTTCTGTGTAAAACCGATCAGAGATTTCACATAGCCTAAAATTACTTTTTGTCATTGAACAATGTGGCAAAATGTAGTATGATATTCAATAATTAGACATAAAGTGTATATATACCACAAATACGTAGACATAAAAGAAATTTAATTTCATATTTTTATTTATAAATACATAAAACAAAGGACATTTAAAAAAGACAACTATGGGGTTATAGTTGTCTTTTTGCAATTTGTCTTAAAATAATTAAGAAACAAATGAGGAAACGTAGGTATATTTGGGCCATTATAACAAACAGAGTGGTTAAAACAATATGGTATAAGGACATTAAAAAAGTTATTATTACGCAAATAATTATAAATTTAGTTATGTGAGTTAGAGAGGATTATCCTAATAAAACATGTGAAGTAAAAAAGGTTATATTTATATATGACCTGAATTACAATGAGTGATTTTATGAATAAACATATTTGTTTTGGAAGGACTACCCTTACGGTCCATGGTTGAACCGCCAGTTAACCCCAGTTGATGTTTTAAAGGAGGGATGTCTTATGATTATAAGTGGCATTAAAAAACTGATAAAAAACGTTCGTATTACAATTAACTTTAAGTTTATTAGTTTAAGCATCTCTGGGGGTTCTTCCAAAGCTAATATGTACGTTTAGATGGATATCATCATAGAAGAAATAATAATGTAGTAAATTTTGAACAAGATACACTTGAAATATTATAAAGGGAGGTAACTGATTTTGAACATTGTTGTAAAATCTCTTAAGTGCAGGGATTGTAGCATATTAAGTGGTAAATCCGAAAAACTTCTTATTGATTGTGGGAGTACTAATATATACAAAGATCTATCCAGTTCAGAATTCCTACTCAGTACGATTGCCAAAGAGATGGATAATATGCACACAGATTTTATGTTTAGAAGATAATTAATAAAATTATAAGTGACGTTTAATAATAACGTGTTACCTTTAGTAGTCAAGACAGCTTAGGAAAAAGTTAAGTAGCCTTGATTTTTTTATTTAGTGCCACCATAAATAATCATAGCATACAAAAAAGGGGAGAGAAAATATTGTGAACAAATCTAAGCATATGAAAGATTTATTTTAAGGATAGATAAAGCAACTGAAGAAAAAAACATTTTATCTACAGGTATAAAAATAATGGGAGGCACTTATGAGAATAAATTCAATAGATATAAGAGGTTTTAGAAAGTTTGATAATGTTCATATTAACCTAGAAGAAAATATTACTGTGGTTGCAGGTGCTAATAATACTGGAAAGACATCCTTAGTTGAACTTTTTTGTAAAGTTTTTTATGGTTCTGGAGAAAAGTTTAATATAGATGATATGCCAATTGCAAAATGTCATAATTGGAGTAATAAGGTTTATAAAGGGCTTTTAAAATTGTACAAGAGTACAGAAAATAGTATTACGGAAGAACAAATTATTAATAAAATACTAGACTTAAATGGTATAGGTTTAAAAGAGAAAAATAAAAAGAAAGAAAACAATGAGGAGAAAAAAACTTTAAAAATACCAAAAATAGAAATTAAATTTGAAATTACTTATGACAAAGAGAAAGATGATATAAGAGAATTTGCAGATTATCTTATGGATTTTGATGAAAGTAAAAGTGGGTTTTATTTTGTGTTTACATATGAGATGAATCCAGAAAAACTTATTAAAATTCTTAAAGAGAATATTGTAAAAATAGACACTAGGATGAAAAAAATAAAAGGTAAAGAAGAAGATTGTACGGATGAAAAAACTAGTGAAAATAGCAGTGGCTGTATACAAGGTTTACAAGATCTTTTAATTGCTATTTTTGAATTATCATGTGAAGAAGTTGTTTATTATGCCGATCAGAATTACAAAAACAAGCAAGTAATGGATACTGCAAGCTTTAGAAAGTTATTCAATTATAAACATATAATTGCATCAAGAAAACTAGATGATGAATCAACTGATAAAGGAAGAAGATTAAGCAGGGCTATTGTTGAAATAGCAAGTTTAGATGAGAAATGGAACAAAAAAACAAACGAACTACTGGATAATCTAATACAAATTATTGATGACGAGAATATTTCCAATACAGCAAAAGAGACATCTACAAATGCATTAAATTCTATTATAAAAGAAATTTCTGATACTAATGGTGGTGAAGAAGGAGAAATTGTTCTTGATATAGATATTAATGAGTCAGAAGTAGAGTCATTTATAAAAAGAGTTACAAAAGCAAAATACAATATAGAAAATTATTATTTATCTGAATCATCACAAGGTCTAGGATACAGTAACTTGATTTATATTGTACTAGAGATAAATAAATTTAAGGCTGACTATGACGAGAAAAAAGTTAATTTCTTGATAATAGAGGAACCAGAGGCACATATGCATCCACAAATGCAGTATGTGTTTACAAATCACTTGCAAGAAACAATTAATGATGATATTGATAAAGAGGTACATATTCAATATATGGTTACAACCCATTCACATCAGGTAGTTAGGTGCTCGAAAATTACTCAAATAAGAGTTCTTAGACAAAAAAAATATTTTGAATGTAACCTTTATGATATGAGATTATTTATAGAAGGTTTAAAGGATGATAAAAAGAAGAAAGAACTATTTGAGTTTTATGAAATACTTTATGCAATTAATTTTTCTGATCTAATTTTTGCAGATAAGGTTATATTATATGAAGGAGATACAGAAAGAATGTATATAAAATATATTCTTACACAAGATGAGTATAAAAATATTGGTAGCCAATACATTTCATATGTACAAGTTGGTGGCGCTTATGCTCATAAATATATGCCATTATTAGAATATTTAGATATAAAGGCAATAATAATTACAGATATTGATTACGAAAAAAATGTAGACGTTGAGGAAGCTATTAAAGGAGCAAGTTCATCAAATTCAACTATTAATATGTTGTATAAAAGGGAATATAAAAAAAACCCAAAAAATATAAAAGGATTATATAAATGGAAAACTGATAAGAAAGAGAAAATAGTTTTTAATAATAATATTTATTTAGCTTTTCAATCAGATAAGGATTATTTTGCAAGAACATTTGAAGACGCTCTATTATCAAAACGTTTAAATATTTCCATATTTGAAAACAAGAAAAGGGACTATTGGGAAGACATTCAAAAGAACGATCAAATAAAAATATCCATTCCCAATAAGGGTGATGAATTTAATATACGCGATATTGTTAATAATATTGATAAAAATAATAAAAAGACAGATTTTATATATTCTATTATTATAAAAGATAAAAAACAAGAACATGTATCAAATGGCCATGTTCCAAATTACATAAAGGAGGCATTAGATTGGTTAATGGGAAATTAGTAAATAATAATTATTATCTTATTAATGCTCCAGCAGGTAGTGGTAAG
>CAYXLG010000019.1:0-16327 GCA_964465805.1 uncultured Muribaculaceae bacterium | reverse complement strand
TATGCTTTTATACTAACATACTTTCTTTCTTAGATGATTATAAAAACAATATTTTATTTAAACTCTTTGCTTTCAAAATCTCTACATAAATTATTAAAAATCGTTTGGTGTAATTTTTATTTTAATTGTTTATTACTTCATTTAATTTTTCCAATCCGTATTTAGCATGTATATTCATTCCATTAAAGAAAGATGATATAGCCTGAGCCTTATATTCTCCTTTGTCATTACAATACTTCTCTGTAATTATATCTATATTTTCTTTTGCAACTTGTAGCATTTCTTTGTATGCTAAGGAGTAATTTTTCATTGTTTTATTTAATATTAAAGTTTTATAATTACTTAAATTATGTAGTTTAACTTGTAGCGTTTTTATCACTATATCACCTCTTAAATTTTATATTTTAATTCTAACTTACAAAACCCTAAACCTTTTAACATATTCATTTACTTCACCTCTGCTCATAACAGGTAAAACTAAAACAGTTTTAGCAGGAATTTCAGTATATCTATTATCTATAATAAGTAATATTGTACAAGTTCGTTTTCATTTTTTATCATATTTTATTACTCTCCTTTATTTTTATAGCTTTTAAAATTTCACATTCATCTGAAGAGCAATATATTTCAAAATTCACACCTTTTGATTTGAATTTAGCATGTTTACATCTAAAAATTTCACCTATATTTAGAAGTAAAGGACAAGGTAATTCTTCATATGTTATTTTTATAGGTTTGTTTTTATCTTCAGGAATAAAGAAAACTTTATCGTTTTTTATCACAGTTAAATAATCCAAACCTTCTAACTTTTTTAATATTTTTTCATATTCTTTAGTTTCTACACTTTCAATAACACTTCCATTAAAAAATTCAATTTTATTCATATTGCTTTATCCTCCCTTTTCTAAATTTCAGTCAATCCAAATTTTCTTAATATCCATAAACTAAATCTTTGTAATTTTGTACTAGGTTTATCTAATGGCACAGCTATTCCTTTAACTATTTTATGACATAGACTTCCTGACACAAAAGCTGTATTTCCTGTTTTGAATTTAATATATAATCCTATATTGTCTTTTATATCTCTTGTATCAATTACTGTTGCTTTTCTATAAACATCTTGTGAACATGGAACAAAAACTATATCCCCTGGTAAAACTAATCTGTATTGTTCTTTATTTTTTCTTTTATTTTTTTTAAACATTTTTTATTTGTCTCCTTTATGTTAGATTTTATATTTTAATTATAACACCTAAAATTATTTTTGTCAATAAAAACTAAAAAAATATTCAATGACTTTTTCTTTTATTATTTTACTATAAAATTTAGTTTTTATTGACAAATAATAGAAATTATTAACCTCAGTTTTCCACAATAACTTCAAATCCATCCCCTAAAAAATTCTCAATCTTATTTTTAGCATAACGATTACAAACATTCTCATTTTTATAACCCATACTATGACAAATTTCATGTAGCACCACAAACACCATATTCCAAAAATCAGTATTATATGTATTAACAATAATAGCTGGAGAGTCTTCATAATATAAAGTATATTTTCCTCTTTTTGTATCAATCAAATCTACAGAGCCATTTTCTAATATTTCTATATAATGACCTTTTGCTGAACCAGGATGACATTTATCGTTATAAAAGAATCCAAAGGTTTTTATATTTTTAAAATCTTTTCCTACTATCTTTTCAGCTACTGCTAAGACTGCATTAACTTCCTTGGTATTTTCGTTAAAATCAATAATTTTCATATTCTACCTCCTAATTTAATATTTTATATTTACTGAAACATAAGATTCACTATACTTATTAATTCTTTTTTATTGTTTGAATTTGGATTTTCAATAACATGATTTACTAAAATGTCAAGTATTTTTCCAATATCCTTACCTTCTGTAATGCCTAACTTTATTAAATCAAAACCATTAATAGCTAAATCTTTTCTACTAAAACACTCTTTATCTTTTATAATTTCATCTAATAGCACTTTAACTCTTTCAAGTTTATCATGTCTTTCTTGATAATAATTAGGACTTTGGGCTTTGATATCTGCTTCACGAACTTTTAGTAAATCACGAAACATATCTTCACCTATTTTATTTAACCATTTTTTAATAGATTTTTTAGTATCTTGTATTTCTGCATCGTGATACAATATTAAATTTCTAACCTTCATTATAGTGCGGCTATCATATTTCATTCTTCTTAATATATCCACAGCCATTTTAGAAGATATTATAGCATGACCATAAAAATGTCCAATTCCTTGTTCGTCTATAGTTTTACATTGTGGTTTTCCTATATCATGTAATAGCATAGTAAGTTTTAAGTATAATTTATTTTCAACTGCTTTAACACTATGTATAAGATGTTTACCTACACTATAACAATGGTAAGGACTATCTTGATTAGTCCAAAAACATTCATCCAGTTCAGGTATAGTATATTTTAATAGTTTATGATGATTTAATGAATAAATTTCTAAAGGATTAGATAGTAGTATTTTATTTATTTCCCATGATATTCTTTCCACACTAATATTTTTAACTAAATCATGATTAGTATGAATAGCTATCCATACACTAGAATCAAGTTTAAAATTTAGTTGTGCTTTAAATCTAATAGCTCTAAACATTCTTAAAGCATCTTCTTTAAATCTTTCATCAGGAATGCCAACACATTTTATCATTTTATTATTCATGTCATTAATTCCACCAAAAGGGTCAATCAAACCTTCATATTGATTGTATGCTATTGCATTAATGGTAAAATCTCTTCTTGATAAATCTTCTATTAAGTCATCAGTAAACTTAATATTATCAGGTCTTCTATTATCAGAGTATTTACCATCTACTCTATAAGTAGTTATTTCATACATATCTTTATCATCATCTACCAAAGTAACTGTTCCATGTTTTAATCCTGTTTCTATAATATTAAATTTTTCAAATATAGTTTTAACTGTATCTGGCTTTGCTGAAGTACATATATCCCAGTCATTAGGAGTTCTACCTAAAATGCTATCTCTAACACAACCTCCTACTATATATGCTTCATGTCCATTTGATATTAAGTTGTCAATAATCATTTCGCACGTTTTTGGCATGTTTATATTCATCAATAATAGCTCCTTTAAATAAATATAGTGAGGTTTTATCCTCACTATTTATATTAACATGATTATTTTATTTTGTCAATAGATAATTTTATATTTTAATTATTACCTAACAACAAATCTTTTAAATAAGTTTTTCTATTAAAATCTGCTTTTTTCTTTATAGCACGATTAACAGTTTCCACACTTCCGAAATGATACACTTTTTCTTTTGCTCTAGTTTGACCTACATATATTAAGTTAGAATTAAGCATATATGTATGTGCTTTAGGAGTTAATAAAATAATTATAGGTGCTTGCCCTCCTTGACTTTTATGAATGCTTATACTGTAAGCTAATTTGACATTATTCATATCTTCTCTAGTATAAATAACTTTATCATTTGAAAATTGAACAATAACAGTATTATATCTTATTTCAATAATTTTTCCTATTTCACCATTTGGTATAAATATTTTATTTTCATCATCATTATATTCCGCAAATTCATCTTCTATATATAATCTAGCTTTATAATTATTTACTGTTTGTATTATTAAATCTTCTTCATAAAATTTAATATCTCCTATTATCATATGATTATTATTTAATTTAGCATTTTTATTAGCAATAGGTTGTAAATTTTTATTTATATTTACAGTGCCATATTCACCTTTATTATAAGCAGATAATATCATTATATCTTCTGTCTTATGTCCTGAATTTAATAATTTTTTATATAAAGCAAGTAATTTATTTATCATTTTTTCTTGTGTGGTTTTAATAAAAATATAACCTTTATCTTTTCCAAAAAATTGAATTTCTTTTTTATAGTCTAAAAACTTTTCACATTTTCTTGTTTTTGTTGCTACTGTCAATTGACCACCTTCGCCATATCTAAAAATTTTAGATAATCTATTTACAGGTATTACATTAGAATAAATTAAATCATAAAATATATTACCAGCTCCTACAGATGGGATTTGATCTACATCACCTATAAATAATAATTTTGTTTTATTAAAATCTATTGCTTCAATTAATCTTCTCATTAAAAATATATCTATCATAGAACTTTCATCTACTATTACTATATTACAATATAAAGGATTTTCTTCATTACAATGCCAGACAGGAGGCATATATCCTAATCCTTTATGTATAGTCGATGTAGCTTCATTAGTAAATTCACTGATAACCTTTGCAGCTCTTCCTGTTGGTGAAAAAATAGAAAATGATTTATTGTTGTCTTTAAGCATATTTATTATTGCTTTTATAGATTGGCTTTTTCCCGCACCAGCAGGAGCAGTAAGTATTGATATATTATTTTCACAAATCATAGGTATTGTTCTTACCTGTTCTTCCGTTAAAATAATATCATCAATTTTACTGTAATCCTTTTCTTTAATATTCCATTTATTATTAATTTTTAATCCTTCAATTATTCTATTTGCAATATATAATTCTGTATTATAAGTTTCCGTTAAAGCAACTGTTAGACTTTCTCTATCAAAATAAATATCTTTATCATTTTTAATAACACTTGCAAAATGATTCATACATTTATTTGCTAAAGATTCACATTGTTTTTTTATTTTTTTTATATCCATTTTAGTATTTCCGTTAGACTCGTTCTCTTTTAATAAAAACATAATAGCTGCCTTTTGTCTTTGTCGAGATGTAAGTAAGTCACCTTTAAAATTAATTGGAGGATTTTCGCCTCTTTTTATCATATTCTTACATTCTTTATCTAATTCTAAAAGAATATTGTCTGCACTCTTAAATGCAATTCTTGATAACCCACACAAACATTTATAAGGTTCTTCTTGTAATTCTTCTTTAATTTTATCAACTGAACCATATTTATCAAATAAAGTTTTTAAAATTTTAAAATCTAAAATTCCTTTAAATTCTTCTACAAGTTCAGCTAATGCAAAGTTTTCTAATATTCTTCTTTTTATAACATTGAATCTGTATTCGCCAATATTATAAAGTTTTCCTAAATCAATATCTTGTAAATTATTATTTATAACTCTATCAATAATATCTGGATATTCTCTAATTATTTCATTTACTTGCTGTTCGCTTTCTAATACTTGCATTAGAAATAATTTTGTAGATTCTATTGTTTTAGGAATATCTCTTCTAATATTTAAGAATTTATATTCATAACCATGCTTTCCTTTGCTTTCAATCGCTTTAACAGAATATTCTATACCCTCTTCTAAATTTGGGAGATTCCCTGTAACAGAAACATTACTATATTTGTTTAATTTTATATCAGGATATTTATTAATATCTACTGATAAGCCATATACTTTATAATTTTCTGAATTCCAAGGGTTAGCAACTACCACACCTTTAAATTCTACTATTTTTTTATTTGTCAAAAATTTTCACCACCTTCCATGTTATATTTTAATAAACATCATACGAAAATAATATCTGTTCATCTTCATCAGTTTTAACCCATTTTCCACCTATATTTTTAGTTTTCTTTTGTGTTTTCCATTCTTTTACTTTTAAAACATCATAAAGATTGAAAGGATTTTCAACAAAAATTTTACTTTGTTTAATCTTTGTTTTTATCTCTTTGCCTGAATTTATCTGTCTTAAAACTAAATATGGTTTAGTCTTATCTTTAAAAGTTTTAAACCCTATAACTATATAAAAATTATCTCCAGCTTTTTCATTAACATAATTACAATATTCTAAATAATCCATTTCAAATTTTACTTGTTCTTTAATTGATAATGGTTTATCCTCTATATCTTTAGTTATTTCTTTTATATATCCTTTCATATCAAGTTCTTTATATAATTTTTCAGTAGTTTTGCCACTGTATTTCTTTAAAACCTTTTCATTTATATTTAAGTCTTTAATTTGTTTTTTATTTATTTCTTTTCTGTTGCCTATTTTTTCAAAAATGTCTATAATATTAAGAAGTTTTTTATTTTTACCAAATTCTTTAAAAAAGTTTAATCCAGTTAATATTTTAAGTTGCCTTGAGTTAAGAGATGTTTTTTCTTTTATATCTATTAATAAATCAATAAAATCATTATACTTATTTTCCTTTAATTCATATAACTCTGTTGCTACTTTAGAATTTAGATGTTTTATAGAAGAAATTCCTTTAAAAATAGTATTTTGTTCTTTATTGTAAGAATATTCAGCTTGTGAATATCTAAACTTTATTGGTTTTTGAATAATTCCAAAATATTTTAATTCATTGGTTAGCTCGGCTATTTTGGCAATATTATCTTGATATATATTAAATACAATAGTATAATATATTAATGGATAATGTGCCTTTAATTCTGCACAATATAAACTATCCCAAGCTACAGAATAAGCATGACTTGAATTAAATGCGTATTTTGCTGCATCATGCATAACTTGCCATGTAGATTCAAAATTTTCATCATTACCAACAATCCTTATCCACCCTTTTTGCAAAACTTTTTTTAAACTCTCTAATTCATCTTCTTTAAACTTTTTTTTACTTATTTTTTTTATTATGTCATATGTCTGATCTTCAGGTATTCCTAGCCAATTTAAATAAGACATGATATTTTCTTGATATAGCATATAACAAAATGATGTTTTTAATAAATTGTCTAATTCTGGCGTACCTGTAGAATAATCTATTCTATTTAAAAATCCTTTTAATAATGAAGCAAAAGCAGGTCTAATTGCAGCAACCCAAGCTGTAAGTTCAGCGGGTGTTTTAGGAGAATATTTCATAACCAATGGTGTAGCAAATTCAGAGTCAGCTTGATTTAAAGTTTTAGTTATTCCATCTTCATATAATTTCCAAACTTTACTATCAAGTTTTTTTCTTAATTCTTTGATACTAGGTATTTTTTTGTTTAACTCTTTATAAACATTTGATATTATTTTCCAAACTGTAACAGTTAAAATATCATTTTTTAAGAATTTCCATATATCGGCAGTGTATCCATCTATATTGCAACAAATTACATCATTGATTTTACGCAGTCCAATCTCTTCACTTATAGGCTTATCTAATAAAAGGAAAGAACATGGTGAAGGTGAAACAGAGTCTATTACTCCAACATAATCTTCACTTTCTTTTAATATCGCTCCAAATTTATCATTTTTTAATAAACAATTATATTCAGTTTCTTTTTTATTTTTATCTTTTATTTTTTCCACTTCACTAACTAGCTTTCCAAATTCATTATACTCTTCCATCGGAATATTATAAGCCCTACAAAGCAATCTAAAAGCTCCTGACATTTTTAAAGTACCATATGCTAACATATAATAACATCCATCTTCACCTAAAACATCTTTAGACGCTCTTATAAAAGGCTCAGGATCAGCAGTATTAAAGTCAATATCAGGCATACTTCTTGATAATAAAATTCTTTCAGCACTCATAAATCTGGTAGGATATAATGGTACTTCAGATTCTAATCTATCTATAGCAGTAAACCCTAAGAGATGATTAACTAAAAAAGATACAGCAGATCCTCTTCCTGTTTTAGTTAATATTCCTCCATATTCATTAACACCTTTGTCAATAATTCTTTCATTAATTAAAAAATAATCAGCAGTTCTTACTTCTTCTATATTAGTTTCTTTTATAATATTTAATTCAAATTTAACTGCATCTACATATTCCCTATATTTAGATTTCGGAACTTCTTTAAATTTTATTTTAAGTTTATCTTTTATAATGCTCGTTAATTTTTTATATCTTTCTTTAACAGTTAAGTTAGGATATATGGTAGGCATTTTTACTTTTTTATCAAAATTTAAATCTTCGGCTTTATCGAAAATCAAAGTATTTTCCAGAGATTCTTTTATTTGTTCTTCGTTCAAAACACCTTGTTGTTTATATCTTTCAAAAACAGTATCACTATCAGGATAATCTAATATAAAATTTGCTTCATCTTGATAATAAATTCCTTTTCCTCGAATATATTTGTCTCGTTTTTTTGAATCTTCAGGTAATATATAATGAGAATCACATCCATGTATTATTGGAATATTATATTTTTTTGATAATTCTAGGACTTTTTTATTCCATTTAATTTGAATGTCTTCATTATGATTTTGTACTTCTAGCATAAAATTATTACCAAAATGATTCTTTAAAGGCAATAAAAACTTTTCTATATAATTATCAACAAATAATCTTCCAGCAACACATGCTGTAGTAATAACAACTTCTTCTTTGGGTAATGATAGCAACATGTTTAAATCAACTCTAGGATGTCTATAATATCCTTCAGTATTAGCCAAAGATAATATTTTATTAATTTTTTTATAGGCATTTTTAGTTAATCCTATAATAACAATATGATAGTTTTTATTATCATATTTCTTTATTATATCTAGTCTTTCATTATATTTTTCTTCTATTTTTTCTCTAATATTTTTAGTTAATTTTAATATCTTAGATAAATTATCTAAATTAGTCTTATATTCTTTTGAATCTATATCATTAAGCCTCAAATATTCATTTATATTAAATTTAAAATTAATATTCATTTCTTTTAATACTTGCATGACCGTAGCTTTATATAGTTTATTTATAAATTCTAAATCTTTATGTCTTTTATAACTTATATCATCCACATAATATGCTTCAGCACCAAATATACATTTTAGATTATATTTTTTACATAAATCATATGCTTCAAAAACATTACCACTCCCACCATGATTAGTTGTAAAGTATGTAGTATGACCTAATTCTACTGCTCTTTTCATATAGTCTTTTGGCTTTACAATAACATCAGGCGTCTCTATATTTGATTCATGGTCGTGCTTATGATAATTATTATACCTCATACTATCTCCTTTCTTATTTATATTATATTATCTCTGCTAAGAAAGCTTCAATGTCTTCATCATCATTAGAATCTAAATCATTATCATTCTCATTATTAAACATATTTAAATTATTTAGATATTCTTTATAAGGCTTATGTAGTTTTGCAGAATACCCTGATAAATTTGCAAGCCTATAGCTATCTTTATC
The DNA here is from genome assembly GCA_964465805.1 of uncultured Muribaculaceae bacterium. Classification (GTDB taxonomy): domain Bacteria; phylum Bacillota_I; class Bacilli_A; order RF39; family UBA660; genus DUPI01. The sequence goes on along the minus strand of CAYXLG010000019.1, from coordinate 7,205 downwards.
ATTTACATCTTGCCACCATATTTTATCATCTTTAGTGTTTTTATATTTCAATTCTTTATCTTTTATCTCTGATACGGTATTAATAATATCTTTTTTTAATTCATCAATAGATTTTTTTGTTAACTCTACTTCTACATAGCAATCATTAATAATAAACTTATCTTTAACATCATTAGGTAGATTATCAATAGAGTTAGTTGCAATTAAATCTACAATATAGTTATCTATTTTTTCCTCTGTAAAATCTTCTGAAGATTTTTTCAACCACATTTTAACACTTGAAGCTAATTTATTACCTATATTACATCTTTCTATTGTTCTTGTTTTCCATTTACCATTTACTTGCAAACAATTAATATTCACATATTTCATAAAATTCCATCTAACTATAATCTGATTTAATGGTATTTTTAATTTTTGATGTATACCTAAGCCATATAATAAAAGTTGACCTTTTTCAGTATCTATTTTATCACCTTTATATATACTAGAAGTTTTCCAATCTGTAACTACTATAATATTTTTATTATTTCTTTTTTCTTGATGTATAAAATCTATATACCCTTGTATTAATATATTATTAATTTTTATAGGTATAAACATTTCTTTTTTCATTTTAAAAGGTATTTTTTGATGATTCTTGAAAAAATGTTTTAAACATGATTCGTATTTTAATGCTATTTTTTTATTTTTATCCTTATTAGATCTATCATATTTAAAACCAGCGACATCATATTCAAATATTTTTTCTTCAAATTTTTCTAGCATGCCATTATAATCAAGCTTATTATCATAAAAATCTTCTAAAATTTCATGAGCTGAACCACCCATAAATTTATATATACTATCATTCCTATCTTCTGCTAACCTTTGAATATATTTAAGATAATATTCATATGTATCTGTTTTATAACAATTAATTTTACTCCATGAAAATATATCTGTACAACTTAATTTATTAGCTATTTTTTTTATTTCATCATATGATTTTCTCATATTTTTTAATATTTCCTTTCTTTTTCTAATTCTTTTAAATATATTTGATGTTCTCTTTCATCATATCTAATTTTATGTTTTAATAAATAATTGAAAATTTTATTATTTGCATCTGCTGGTGATTCTTTTTCTTTTAATAAATCATATTTATCATATATATAATATACTTCACGAATCCCATAAAATCTACTACAAGTATATCTAATATGTTGTAATGAAATGTCTTTATCAAAAGCAATTACAATTTTTACATTGAGTCCTATTAAAATTTTAACCTGCTCATCAGATAAATCATGACTTCCTATTGCAACTCCTGTTTCGTCTTTTCTACTATATCTTTTCAATACACTTTTTTCAGATTCATAAACACAACAATATCCTGCTCTTTGTATACTTTTATAATTCTCTTGCAAGCCATATAAATTACATGATTTGGGATAAGCTTTTATTGGAAAATATTTAGGTATACCTAAAATATCAAAATGAGGTATTGTAGTTCTACCAATAATTCCTACATAATCTTTCTCATCTCCACACCAAAGTCTATGTGGTATAACTATTCTCTTCTTGTCATAACTGTATCCTATTTTAAACTTATCACATGTGAATGGCAATATGCCTTCTCGAATCCAATTTATATGAGGTAAATGAACATAATCTTTAATTATACTTTCATCATAAACCTCTAAATCATTAACATTATATCTTCTCTTTTTTACTTTTTTAAATATATACAAAGGATCTATTTTTTCTTGATTTTTATTTACATTTTTAGATTTAGTATATTTTAAATTTAATATATTATGTAGATATTGAATGGATTTAAAAAAAGATATATTTTTTATATCCATTACCAAAGTAAATATATCACCTCTTATAATTTTACCGTCTGATTTAAATATTCTAACTGATAATGTTTCTTTTTTTATAGCTATGTTATTAGTAGAACTATGACCGGGTAATCCACATCTATATTCTTTTCTATATTCTTTTAAATGATGACAATTTAAATTATTTATTATATATTCTATTTTATTATTATTTATTATATATTCTTTAAGTTCTATAGCATTCATAGTACTTTTACACCACCATTCTTGAACCTCTTCACCTCACGCTACGCTTAGAAATGGAAGTATTCTTGACTATTAGGATAAAATAATATTTAAACCTCTCATCACTAAAGTGACGAGTGTTCTTGACTAGCCTATAAAACTACATTTAAAAATCTACAGGAACATTACAAATACCAACTTCTTTTAATAAATTTCTTGATAAATCATGCTCTAATACAACTTGATAAAAATTAGCACTCCCTTCTCTATTTTTTACAATAAACGCTATTTGGTAGGTTTTATCTTTACTAATTTTAACAGGAATTTTAGAACAACCATTTTTTCCTTCTAGCCTATAAACTTTCAGTTCGTTTTTCCCTCCTGGGTATTCATCTTCAAAGAAATTTCTTATCATTATACAAGTAGATGCAGGATCGATAATATTTTTTGCTAAACCAATATTATCTTGTGTATAAAATCTTTGTCTTGCACCTCTTCCTTTTTCTAATTGAAAAGTACATGTAAGATGAACATTTTTTCCAGCGGGTTTAATAACATCATATAAATCTACCATACGCTGCATCATAAGCAACCATGAATTATCTGAAACATTTCCAGCATCATTTTTAAAGGTATCTATTAAAAAATCTCCAACACCTAAAGCAGAATATTTTTTTATTATTTTTATTGCTTTTTTTGCCGACCACTTATCAAAAGGTATAATAGTTATAGATTTTTTTTCTTTTTGTTTTAACATCCAATCTCCACATTTATGCAAAAGTTCTTTTACATCAGGAGAATATTTTCCATCTCTAACAACATACTTTTGTAAGTCTGCTTTAAAAATATTATTAGCTACATATACTAAATATTCTCTTTGCCATTTTTTTAAACCGTCTTCATTTAACATTATTACTATTTTTTCATTATTCTGTAGTATGCTTGGTAATATACTGTTTCTAGTGAAAGTAGTTTTACCTACATTACTTAATCCACCTATTAAAGTTATATTTCCAGCTAACATTCCACCAGTTTCTTTTGTGATTAAAGGCAAGTTACAATAAGGCAAACCTACTGCAAATCCTTTATCTAATTCATCAATCAATTCGTGTATTCCGTCTGCTATGTTATAACTTTTTGTATCTCCTTCAATATTCACAAAAATATGATTCAATTTAGATTCATAATAAGCATAAATTTCTTCTGCGTTCATATCAGTAAATTCACTAAGTTTATCATAAACAGGAAATTTCATTTTTAATAATTGCAGTACAACATTCCATTTATGTAACTCATCTATATATCCATTTATATTTTCTTCTTTTACATACTCTTTAGCTTTTTCAATGGTGTCATAACCACCATACTCTTCATATTTCTTTTTTAATTTATCATGTTTTTCAAGATACAATCCTACTGTAATTTCATCTAGAGATTGTTTTTTTTCTTTAATAATAATATCATATGCTATTGCATAATATACTCTCCATATATTATTTGTAAAATCTTCTAATTTTAAATTATCATATACATATAATAAATCAGGATTTTTATAAAATATACTACAAATATTTGCTTCTGCCGGCAATTTAAATTCTTTAACTTTTCGTACAGCATTATATAATTCTTTTTCAAAAGGAGTCAATTCTCTTTGATTATTCTTTTTTTTTGCAACTGCCATTTACCATAACTCCTCCAATTCTTTTTTTATTTTTTTACTTCTAGGAATATATTCAGCCTGTTCATGAATTTGATTATCTAAATTTATATTTTTAATTTTTTCTTTTGATTTTTTTGCATTTTTATATTTTAAAACGACATTATTTATTTCTCTATCAATAATACACATAATAGCATTGAATTTATGCTTCTCATCTTTATATGTAGTTTTATTTTTTTCTAACATATTTAATATTTCAGGTCTACATATTTTAAATGTAGTAAGTATGATTTTAAAATCATACTTTGCTAATTTTTGATGTTTTTTATTTGCTATATACTGACCATTACTTAAACCTTTTAGTCTAAGTATAAAATACTTAGGTAATTTCATATTTTCATCATATCCCATAATTTTATATTTAACATATTCATAAAGTTCAACCCAATCTTTATCTTGTGGCATTAATATCACACTCCAATTTATGTAGAATAAGGGGTTATTTTTACAACCGTTACTGAAAACTTATAAAAAGTTATAAAAACTTTTATGTTTCATTCCTTTTTCATCGTGTCTGATTTCACTAGAATAAATTCTACCTACTCACATTTGATATAACACTCCAAAGGCGTAAATTCCTGCTTAACGTGCAGTACATATTAGCATTAACGTTTAAGTCTTAGATTGCTAATTGTAAAACATTTTTTCCATAGTTATAAAAGTAAACATATATTTATAACTCTTTATAAGTTATTTTTAACAGTCAGATACCTCCTTTTTAGGAGAGAGAGGAAATTAATCCTCTCATTTTATAATTATTTTTCTTCGGTAAGTAGTTTTGCGAAGTCTAATATTTCTTGAAGAAGATCTGTTTCATTATTAACCAAATCTTTCAGATTAACATTTTTATCTTTCATAAATTTACCTATTTTCTTTTGATTTGTTTCTGAAATAGATTTTAATATAGTTTTTATTTCAGAAACAATATCTTCTGCATTATTATTTTCTATGTCCATTTTTAATTTATCTTTTTCTACTCCTTGTGATAACTTTAATGCAGATTTTACACCATATTTTTTAGTACTTTCCCATTTTTCTCTCCATATTTCAAAAGAAGGATTTTCAAGAATTTGACCTTTTTTTGTAACTTGTGTTCTATCTTTTATAACTTTTGCATAAAATTTTACTCCTTCTTTATCTTCCTTTGTAAATGTTTGTAAAACAATATCAAAATCATGTTCAGATTTTTTTGCTAAGTCAGGAGCTTCACCAATTTTGACCCTATCTGTACCTTTTTTCGTTTCATCAAACACATCTTTTTCATGTGCAACTTCTACCACCCATTTGCCTATTGATGAAAATGATATATAAGTTGCTCTTAATCTTTGATTCCATCTTTTTATATGACCCCAGTCTCTTTGAGTTAAATTTAAATCATCTATATCCACAGATTTGCCTTTAGCTATTTGTTTTTTTGCACGACTTTCAGCTATTTCATATGCTGCTGCTTGCATATTTTCATATAATTTAGTACCACTATCTATTCCTAAAGTATCGAATTCATTTAATGACTCTTCATCCTCTAACGCATCTAACGTATCTTGAATCTCTGATACAGAAAGAGTGCGTAAAACATTTTTTATATTAGGATTATTTTTTAAATAAAAAGTATTACCGTCTTCGGTATCTACTAAATTTATGTTTGGGAATGTTCCTAAAATAGTAGACTTTCCTGTTGTTGGTTTACCATAAATAAGTACTTTTCCACCTGTATGTGCAATAATTTCTTCTTTTGGTCTAAAGCCCATATGTATCATTCCTCCTTGTTATTTTTAATATTATATTTTAATTATTATGCCTTTGAACCTCCCCATCTTACGATACACTTAGAAGATAGAGATTCTCGCTTCATCAGCCTCGTAACCTACTACCTCCACGAGCCTCACATCGGATAGTTCCTACCCTATTTTAATTTTAAATTAATTTAATAATTAATCTTCCTCGTCAAGCAATTTCATAAAATCTATTTCATCATCTTCATTATTATCATTATCTGAATCTTCAGTATCAAATGGAATGTCATCATCTTCATTTTCGTCAATTAATTGACCTAAAAATACTAAATCGCTTTCTTTATATTTGTTATAATCTCTTGATATTGTAGGTTTTCTATCTTCATCTTCTCCTATGTAAATAATAGCAGGTTTTTTAATAATCATTCTTTTTTCTCTGTTCCCACCTACTGCACATCTAGCTATTGCTTCTTCTTCTGTAAGTATATTTAATTCAATTAACTCTTTTATATCTTCTGGTATATCATCCAAGGTTACATTTACAAGACTTGCACCTTCTATAATTTCACCTTCTACTGTAATTTCAACTAGCTCTCCCTTTTTCTTAGGAGTAAGCATTTTTTTAATAAATTTCTTAGTATTATCAGGATTCTGTTTATCTATCTCTAACTCAAATGTTTTCATAAAAGCAACATTTTTTTTAATTTCTTGACCATCGTATTTTCCAACATAATCTATTACATATGCTGATATAGGGAATACTGCTTTTTCTTTATCAGGTTTACCTATTGCATTACCATCAATTAATAAAGTTTGTGTAAAAACAGCTTTATAATCTTCTTGTTTTGCTTTTGATAAGAAGATTGAATTTATTTCTTTTTTTACTGAAATATTATCATTATAAAGTTGATATTTTAAATTCCCCTTTACATTTAATACCATGCCATTTTCAATATGTTGTTGTATGTATTCAATAGCATCATATGCAGATAAGAATTTTTTAATAAAATATTTATCTTGAGTATCTTTTTCAATTCCTACTTTTATAAAGCAAGAATCACCAACAGTTTCTAACACATCCTCGTCAAATCTATCTTCCCATGCAATTTCAAACCTATTATCCCAATCATCTATTGTTTTTCCATTATCATTTTCTTTAACTCCATGTACATAAATTACATTATCTCTTTCTGCGCCATAACCACCCATCATATCAGCATAAACAACATTTCCATTCCCACAATCTATACCAAGATTCATAGTATTATAAATCCAATCTGATTTATCAGATTCTTTATTAATTGCAAAAGTATATTCACTTAATTTTGCCTCTCCAATAAGCATAAATTGAGCCTTACCTTTTTTTAAAGGTGTTTTTACATCTTTTTTTGCCATAAATATTATCTCCTTTATATTTTAATTTTTATTATGTTGTAAAATTAATTTACAATAAATTACACATTTTATACACTTTCTTTTAGAATTTCTAATTTTCGTGATGTTTTATTTTAATCATCTATATATCCTCCTTACCTTTAAATAACTTTTAAAGTTTTAATATTTACAACTTGCCATATTTGTTCGCAATCAGCTCCCGTAGGTATAATTTGTAATTTAGTTTTTTCGCCTTTACCAGTTATCTTTAAAACCTGACCTACAACATTTTCTCCACTTTCAGTCACAAATTCAATTTGATTTCCT
>CAYXLG010000018.1:0-16435 GCA_964465805.1 uncultured Muribaculaceae bacterium | reverse complement strand
GTCTAGCATTTACAATAATTCTTCATAAAACGGAATTTAGTCTAAAAATTTACGAATTAATGTTATTTTTCAATCAAACTATTTCTGGTCATTTCTTTTGGTTTATTGATATTCAAAATATCTAAAATGGTCGGTGCGATATCACCAAGACAACCTTCTCTTAACTTATATTCTTTATTTGTAATTATAAACGGAACTTTATTAGTCGTATGTGAAGTTATTATATTATCGTTTTCATCAATCATATATTCACAATTACCGTGATCAGCAGTAATTATTAAAGTGCCATTTTTTTCTTTTACTTTTTTATATAATTTTCCTAAACACTCATCAACTGCTTCAACCGCTTTAATAGCAGCATCAATTACACCAGTATGACCAACCATATCGCCATTAGCATAATTTAAAATAATTAAATCATAATTATTATCTAATTCTTTTAATAATACCTCAGTTATTTCATAAGCACTCATTTTTGGTTTCAAATCATAAGTAGCCACCTTAGGTGACGGGATTAAAAGACGTTTACACCCACGTAATTCTTTTTCTTCTCCACCATCAAAAAAATAAGTTACATGAGCATACTTTTCTGTTTCCGCAATTCGAAGTTGAGTTAGTCCTAATTTACTAATGTAGTCCCCTAATGTGTTATTTAATATTTCTGGTTTAAAAGCACTCTTGGCAATTATCTCATCGCTAGTCGGCATCATTGTAACCACTTTTAAATTATTAATTAAATAACGATCAAATTTATCAAAATCCGGGTTAGTAAGTGCACTAAAAAATTGTTTTAAACGATCCGGTCTAAAATTAAAAACAATTAAACCATCATTTTCTTTTATTATCCCTTCTTTATCTAAAATGGCTGGAATAACAAATTCATCAGTGATACCACGTTCTAAGTTACTTTCAATTAACTCATCTGTTGTCCTATACTCTTCACCAATACCTTTAACAATTACATCATATGCCTTCTCTACACGATCCCATCTATTATCACGATCCATTGCATAATATCTTCCAGACACTGTTGCTATTGAACCAATACCAACTTCCTTTATTTTCTTTTCAACTTGTTTTAAAAACTTTAAACCAACATCCGGTAATGTATCACGACCATCTAAAAATAAATGTAAATATAAATTTTTAATATTATTAATAACAGCCAAATCAATTAAAGCCATTAAATGATCAATATGTGAATGAATTCCGCCATCACTAACAAGTCCTAGTATATGCAGATTAGAATTATTATTTTTAGTATGATTAATAACTTCTAATATATTTTCATTATCAAAAAAGTTTTTATTTTGTATTTGTTCATTAATAAAAGGGAGTGGTTGATAAACAATTCGACCAGCCCCAATATTCATATGTCCGACTTCACTATTTCCCATTTGATTTTTGGGTAATCCCACTAATTCACCACTAGCTTCTAAAAAAGAATGAGGATAATTATTCCAGATATAGTCAAAATTAGGTTTAAAAGCACTCAAAAATGCATTACCTTTCTTTTCTTCCCTAATTCCCATTCCATCTAAAATACAAAGTACAATTGGTTTCATCTTATCATCTCCAACTATTATTTTATCACAAATAACATTGATTTATAACTATAGCAACATTTTCTTCTGTAAAGCCATTATTTTAGGATGATCTTTATATAAAAGATATAGCCCTCCTTCGATATTTTCAAACTTGAATTTACGATCTTCAATTATTTCACCATCAATATTACATAATAAAGGAACTAATGATTCAACTTCAAGAAAATCAGTCTTCCAATAATTAATTAAACCAGAACTCCCGTGACGATGCTTCAATAATAAGCTAAATAACTTTAATAATTGTAATCTATTTATATTTGGAACTTCATAAACATCAAACACTCCATCATTAATAGAAGCATTTGGCGCGATAGCAATTCCTCCACCATAATAGGCCCCATTACAAACCGCTAACATAGTAAAGTTTTTAAAATCTTTTTTTCCATCAACTTTTAATTTAATGCTTTCTAACTTAATTGCTTCAATAAGTGCACTTAAATAATAAACTAAACTACTTGGTACTGATTTTTCTTTCAATTGATTTGCTCGTTTTGCTACTTTAGCATCAATCCCAAGTGAAGCGACATTAATAAAATATCGTTCATTAACTTTACCAATATCAATTCTTTCTATTCCAGAATTATTTGTTCTTATGGTTTTATTCATTATTTTAGAAAAATCATTACCAGTACCAGCTGGAATAATTCCTAAAACAGAACCACTATTAACAATACCATTAACAACTTCATTTAAAGTTCCGTCGCCTCCAACACTGTAAACAATTGTTTCACCAAAATTACTTCTATGCTGTTGGGCGATTTTCTTAGCACTACCTGGTGTTTTAGTGTATACAATTTCATAATCGAGTCCTTCTGATTCACAGATTTCAAATAAAGCTTTACCTACTTTTAAAGCCTTACCATTTCCCGCAGTAGGATTAACAATAAAAATCCGTTTCATTTAATCACCTGTTTTTATTATACATTTTTTAAAAAACATGTCAAATTGTAATAAAAAAAAGTAGTTAACCTACTTTATGATATTCTAATCGTAATTTATCAGCAATAGTTACAATAAATTCTGAATTAGTTGGTTTAGCTTTATCGATATCGACACTGTGGCCAAATATTTCTTCCATCAATTCCCAATTACCTCTATTCCAACTAACTTCTATTGCATGCCTAATAGCGCGTTCAACTCGTGAAACGGTTGTATCAAATTTTTCTGCTAATTCAGGATAAAGTTCTTTTGTTATTCCTCCAATTGTCTCAGGAGATTCATAAATGATACCAATTGCTTCCCTTATATATTGATATCCCTTTATATGAGAGGGAATACCCAACTCATGTAATATTTTGCTAATTGATATCTGTAAATTATTATGATGAAAATCAATATTTTTTTTCAATTTTGTTCTGTTTTGGCATTCAATAATACGTTTTTCTAAATCAGATAATTCAAAAGGTTTTAAAATAAAATAATTGACACCATATTCAGATACATCTCTAATAACCTCGCTAGCATTATAACTAGTAGCAACAATAACCTTTTTATCAATTCCCCTTTTCTTCATTTCCTCTAAGACGTACATTCCATCCTTATTAGGCATAATTAAATCTAAAATAATAACATCATACTTCTCTTTTTCTTTTTCAATTAATTCGATTCCTTCTAAGCCATCATAAGCTACTAAATCAACACTAATAAATTTGTGACTGCTAAAATACTCCTTAATCATTTCTACTAAATTGACATTATCGTCAACCATTAGTACACGTATATTATCCATTTTCTTCTCCCTTCAAAGTACTGCATCACGTATTTTAATTATAACACACCTTTACACTTTTATACTAGAGTTTAATATATCTATTTTTGTCTAGTTATGTCAAGAATTATCAAAAAAAGTCATTGGTTTACAACGACTTCATTTATAATTTCTAAAAACCTAGAAGGAACATTTGATGCACCACCTACTAAGAATCCAGAAATGTTTTTTATTTGATTAAGTTCCTTTATATTTTTCTCATTAACACTACCACCATAAATAACACGCATGTTTTTATAACCTCTTGTTTGATGAATTATTGTTCTTATGTAATTAGCCGTTCTTTCAATATCCTTAACACTAGGAACAATATTTGTTCCAATCGACCAAACTGGTTCATATGCAATGGTAACATTATGAAGCATATCAATTGTTAAACTATTCAATGCATTAACAAGTTGCCTGCGCAAAACCATATCAGTTTTTAACATTTCTTTTTCTTCCAAAGTTTCCCCAACACATAAAATAACATACATATTATTTTTTACAGCATCTATTATTTTTTTATTAATAAGTTCATCAGTTTCGTTTAAATAAATTCTTCTTTCACTATGACCAATGATAGTATATTTTATTCCCATACTAATAGCTTGAGTAGGAGTAATCTCTCCTGTATAAGGTCCATCTTCATCAATAAAAATATTTTGAAGACCAACACTGTAGCGCTGTTTTAAAAAATAAGGTATGTAAATACTAGTTGGGCAAATAATAACTTCCGGATTAATAACTTCTTTATTAACCACTTGTAAATAGCGACTTACATCTTCCACATCCATATTTGTTTTTAAATTACCAACAACTATTTTTTTATTTTCCAACTATCCTTCACCACCTTTTTCAAACGACTAAAAAACGTTTTCTTTTTATCTGCTTGTCTATCACCAATCGCAATTTTATAAATTTCTAAAACCCTATCAGCAAAATAATTAGCTGAATGTTTTAAAGAACTATTGCGAGCATTAACTTTCATCTTTTTTAACATATCAGGATTTTTCATCAAATAATTAATGTGTTTACGATATTCACGTTTATTTTTAAATACAAAACCATTTTGTCCAGGCTCAACAGCCGGTTCATAACTCTCATCATCAATAACAACAATTGGAATAGATGCAGCCAACGCTTCAATAACCGTTAGACCTTGGGTTTCAGCATCAGATGCAGTTGCAAAAACCGAAGCCAATTGGTAATACATTCCAACCTCATCATAAGGAACCTTACCACCTAAAATAATCGAATCTTCCATACGATGACGCATAATTTTTTTCTTAAACTTCGGCATTAATGGCCCGTCTCCAATAATTAATAACTTGCATTTCGGATTACGCCTTGCCAGCAAAACGTGAGCATCAATTAAAAAATCAACATTTTTTTCTTGTCCTAAACGACCAACAAATAAAATAACAAAATCATCTTTTTTAAGTCCAAACTCTCTTTTTAAATTTATAATATCTTCCATTTTATAATTTTCATGAAAATACTTTTCTATTTCAATACCGCTAGGTACAATATGAACATCACGATCTACTTTATATTTTTCTTTAAATAAATCATAAGTTTTTTGAGTCGGAACAATAAGTTCTGATGCGGTTTTATCACAATAAAACTTTGTCAACTCAGCAATTATTTTCTTACTTGGCCAGTCAAAATGTCCTTTAGTTATTGACGAAACATAATCTTCATACATTGTATGATAAGTATGAACTAAAGGAATATCAAATTGTTTAGCAATAATTCTAGCAAACGTACCTACACCAAACTCTGTTTGAGAATGAATAACATCTAAATTAAGTTTCTTGATCTTTTGAATAACTCTTATTGGATAAATTGCTGTTAAACGATAGTCATAAATACCTACAGGAATCCCAGGAATTCTAATAACTTTATTATTAGAAAAATCATAACCCATTTTTTTGTTATTAACAGTTATTATGAATACTTCATGCCCCTTCCTCTCTAGGGCACTTTGAAGAACCAAGATACTAGTAGAAACCCCATTAATAAATGGAGGATAAGTATCTGTAAATATCCCTATTCGCATAAGTCACTTCCTATCTATCATTAATTACATCAATACCTGGTAAAGTTATGCCTTCTAACATTACTAAAGAAGCTCCTCCACCAGTTGAAATATGAGTATATTTATCCTTATATCCCATACTAATTACTGCTGCAGCAGTGTCACCGCCACCAATAATTGTTGTAATATTAAGATTAGCCAAAGTATCGGCAAGCGCCTTTGTTCCTTTAGCAAACTTACTTATTTCAAAAACACCAACTGGACCATTCCAAATAACGGTTTTACTTTTGTTTAAATGTTCATTAAACAAAGAAATAGTTTTTGGTCCAACATCTAATCCCATTTCTGATGTCTCAATCTCAGTTACTAATTTTGTGCTATTAGGTGTTGTTTCACTAACTTCTTTACCACAAACAACATCAACAGGTAATATTATTTTGTCTGAATGTTTATTTATAATATTCCTACAAAAATTTAAATTTTCTTCATCAACAATGGATGTTCCAACTTCTAAACCTTTAGCACGTAAAAAAGTGAACGCCATTCCACCACCAATTAAAATATAATCCGCAATATTAACTAAATTTTTAATAACGCCTATTTTATCACTGACTTTCGCACCACCCAAAATAACAGTTAATGGGCGATTAGGATTAGCAATCACATCACCAATCATTTTAATTTCTTTTTCAACTAAAAATCCAACACCACTTGGTATAATACTAGCTATCCCAACATTAGAAGCATGAGCCCTATGGCTTGTACCAAAAGCATCATTAATGTATATATCACCAAGACTTGCCCAATAAGTTGACAGTTCAAAATCATTTCCACTTTCTAATTTTTCTGGAAAATCTTCAAACCTTGTATTTTCTACAAGCAGTACATCACTATTTTTCAAACCTCGAATTGCATTCTCTAATCTATATCCTCTTGTCTCAGGAATAAACAAAACTTCTTTTTTTAATAATTCACTAAGTCTTTCGGCCACAACTTCTAATGAGTTTTTTAACTTATCTTCTTCACTTTTAATTCGACCGAGATGTGACATCAAAATTATTTTTGCACCCTTGTCTATTGCATAATTAATCGTTTCCAAACTTTCAATAATACGGTTATCATCAGTTATAACGCCATCTTTTATCGGAACATTAAAATCACACCTAATTATTACTCTTTTTCCTGTTAAATCAAAATCTCTGATTGTTTTTTTCATTTTTTCCTCCAATTGTATCGATTCATATCTATTTTATAGTTATTTAATATTTCTGCATCACTTAATGCTTTATTATACAATCTAAAACCATGAATATAAACCGGTGAATAATCCGTTGTATAATCCTGACCGATTTTAAAGTCATTATTATTTAACTTTAAACCAGTTTTACTACTCATAGTTAAAGGTTTACCATCACCAAAATAATTAAAATCAAATAAACTACCATTTTTATTCATAGTAACAGTAAGTGTATGAACTTTATTAATCTGCGCCATAGAAGCACTGGTTGCTGATGGCCAGTTGTTCGCTGAATCAGCACTATTTCTAACCATTGAACGGATTAAACCATCACCGTATAAATCAAAATAATATAAGCCTAAACCAGCATTACGAAATTTAGTTGTTGCTTCATCATCATATATTTCATAAACTATTTCAATTGTTACTTCTGAATCAGCTGGTATTAAACTTGAAGAATTAATAACTTTAATATAATTATTGGTTGTGCCCAATTTTATTTTATTATTATTCCATACCTCATTAATATCAGCATTAACAACTTCACCATTATTATTTCCAATTATATCATTCCAAACAATTTTCCCATTATCCTCTGCTGGTTTATTATAACCATCATACATAACTTTTAAATTAGAAATATTATAATTATAAATACCATTAACAGTGCCTGTATATTCATAACTTCTTGTATTATCATTTAATACTGTCACAAGCACAGTAGTATTGAGAGCAATTTCCTTTTTTGTTTTAGGATTAACCATTCTTTTATTTAAATAACCCGCATCTACCATATCACCTAACTCAATAAACTCTACATCACCAGGTTCACTTAAGTTAAAATTATCAATATTTTCATTAACATAAGTTTCTGCAACAAGTTCAAGATCTTTTAAAAATCTCTCATATTCCTTATCATTAGACCTTTTTATTGATGTAATAATACTAGGAAATGCAACAAGTGTGATAAGTCCTAATACAACTAAAATACCTAATAACTCAACAAGTGTAAAAGCTTTTTCACTTCTCATGAAACCACCTATCTTCTATTACTATTTTATACTGTTTCCCCATATTATTCAAGTACTATTTAAAAAAGCAAGAAATCTTGCTTCTACATTAAGGTCTTTTTAATAATTTGTTAAAAATAATTATATATTTTATTTATTAACTTTGATTTTTATATTATGTTTTAATAATACCCCAAATAGCACATGCTACTAAAGGCTATTCACCCTACATAAATAAAGGCTATTATATTTATAACCAACAAAAATACAGATTAGAATTTTAATATTATTTTAAACTAGCTAAATGTTTTGCTACTCTAACCATTTGGGCACTGTATCCCATTTCATTATCATACCAAGCCATGATTTTAACCATTTGTTCACCATCTACATCTAATACATTAGTTAATTGACCATCAACCAATGCCCCTGTTTTTGAACCAATGATATCACTAGAAACTACAGGATCCATTGTAATAGCTATAGTTTCATTTTGATTTTCTGAAAACATTTTATTTATTTCTTCAACTGTTACTTTTTTATCTAATTGTAATGTTAAATCAACAATCGAACCAGTTGTGGTTGGAACACGAAGCGCACTTCCATCTAATTTCCCTTTTAAATTAGGAATTACTAATCCAATTGCACTAGCAGCACCAGTTGATGTAGGGATAATGTTAGCCGCTGCTGCACGACCACGTCTTGAATTTGCACCTTTCTTATGTGGAACATCTAAAACTGATTGATCATTAGTATAGGCATGAACCGTAGTCATATATCCTTTCTTTAAACCAAATTTTTTATCAAGTAAGTGAACAACTGGTGCAAGACAATTTGTTGTACAACTTGCCGCACTAACGATTACTTCACTACCATCTAATACATCATGGTTAACATTATAAACAATAGTTTTTAAATCACCTTTAGCTGGAGCTGAAATAACTACTGCTTTCGCACCAGCTTCAATATGTGCCATTGAAGTGTCTTTATTATTAAACATTCCAGTACATTCAAATACAATATCGATTCCTAATTCACCCCAAGGTAAATCTTTCGGATCTCTTTCTGCAAATACTTTAATCTTTTTACCTTTAACAATTATATATTCATTTTCATAACTTATTTCTTCAGGCATGTAAATGCGATGACTTGTATCATATTTTAATAAATATGATAATTGTTCAGCGTCAGTTAAATCATTAATTGCAACTACCTCAAACTCATTATCATCTTGTAATAATCGATATATTAACCTTCCAATTCTTCCGAATCCATTAATTGCTATCTTTTTCATTTTATCTCCTCTTTCTTATTCATGGAAACAACTTCCACCTATAAATTCTCTTAAAATCGAATCACTTGGAACATTATCACTTGGAACTGGTAAAAAACTTCTTAAAAAGTTAATTAACCTTAATGCCTCAGGATATACTTCATCATTTTCATCTACTGAAAACAATAATGGTTCAACATAAGTTTTTAAAACTCCTAATTCATATACTAATGCAGAATTAATAATTACATCCGCTTGATCCTGATATTGAAAAATATACTTTTCTTCACCATCACGAATTCTATCCCACATTTTTAGTGTATCAGATGCATTATATCCACGATACTTATTATCCCTAATAATTCTTCTCAACTTTCTAGTATCACTAGTGTGAATTCGATTATGAATATCAACATTTAATTGAGTAAGTGGGCTAATGTAAATATAGTATTTATGTTTTTTATCAATTGACATAGTTAGGTCTTCATTAAGCCCATGTAATCCTTCAATAATAACAATATCATTATCACCCAATTGTAACCATTTATTTTTATACTCACGTTGTCCAGTCACAAAATTAAATTCAGGTAAATGAACTCTTTCTTTATCTAATAATTTAGTCAAATGCTGATTAAACAATTCTATATCAATTGCACGAATTGATTCAAAATCATAATTTCCATTTTCATCTTTTGGAGTATCCTCACGATTAAGGAAATAGTCATCCAATGAAATTTGATGTGTTTTTAATCCATGGCTTTGTAAATAAATTTCTAATTTTTTAGAAGAAGTCGTTTTACCACTTGATGATGGACCTGCTATTAAAACAATCTTAATATCATTTTTACGCATCGCGATTTCATCAGCAACTCTTGTTAATTGACTATTATAGTAAGCTTCTGACAATCTAATTAAATTATCATATTTACCAGTTGATACTAATTCATTTAAATCAGCGGCATTATCAATTTCTAATATACGACCCCACTTTGTATAATCTAAAAATGCTTCATACATTTTTTTATGATGAACATATTCTAATGTACATTCCGGATTATAAATATCAGGATAACTTAAAACAAAACCATTATGTTTAAGATATGTTAATTTAAAGTCATCTATATCTCTAGTGCTATAAGCCATCTCACTATAAAAATAATCATAAAGATCATTTAAACGATATAAATTAATATAACTATTACTAATATACTTTAAAGCCTTAACTTTATCCATGCGTTTAAGTTTTTTAAAATATTTAATAGCATCATATCTAAAAACATTTACTTTAGTAAATAAATAACCTTCTTGAACAATTTGTAACATCTGATTTTCAATTTTAGTTATCATTGGTTTATCAATGTCAGCACCAATTATTTCACAATAAACACCTTTGTCAATAGAATGCTCAATAATTACATCAGCACTACTACCAAGTACCCTTTTAACAGCTAAAACCAACATAAAATAAAGACTTCGTGAATATACACTATTACCTACTGTACTGCTCCTATCATAAAAATCTATATTACAATTTTGTGATATTTTTTCACTTAAATCAGCCATATCATTATTAACACGAGCAACTAGAATTGGGTAATTAAAATATTTTTGAAAATTTTTACTCACTTCATATAATGTTGTCCCAACAGGAAATGACTTAGATATCATATTTCGAAAGTTTACAGTAACTGTTTTATACATATTATCCCTCTATCCTATTACAGTTATAATTGTATCAAATAAACAACTTTTTGTCACACTTTTTGATGAATATTTTTATTGTTTACACTTATCATAATACTAGGAGATGATATTTTGAGTTTGATACCAACTGTAATTGAAAAAACAAATAATGGAGAAAGAGCATACGATATTTACTCAAGATTATTAAAAGATCGAATCATTATTTTGTGTGGTGAAATAGACGATCTTAATTCTAATACTATTGTTGCCCAACTATTATATTTAGATTCAATAAATAATGATGAAATTAGTTTATATATTAATTCTCCAGGTGGAAGTGTAAATGGAGGAATGGCTATATATGATACTATAAACCTTATTAAAAGTGATGTTTCAACCATTTGTGTTGGCATTGCTGCCAGCATGGCTGCCTTCTTATTATCAAGTGGTACTACAGGAAAAAGATATGGTTTACCTAATTGTGAGGTAATGATTCACCAACCACTAGGAGGTGCTCAAGGTCAAGCCACCGATATTAAAATTGCTGCTGAGAGAATATTAAAATTAAAAGATAAATTAAATATTATGCTAGCCAACAATACTGGGCAAGAGCTTAAAAAAATCGAAAGAGATACCGAACGTGACAATTTTATGACAGCAAAAGAAGCATTAGAATATGGAATTATTGATAAGGTTCTTGAAGATGATTAAAAAAGATTTCATAACAGAAATCTTTTTTACTTTACATTATATTTCTTAACTAATAATTTAGCTATATCATTTTCGTTTATATTTGTTTTTTCATCAATATCAACAACATTAACTAAATCATTATAAACTTTTTTTACTTCATCATATGAGTATTTACTTCTATTATACCGTGCAAACAAACCATCGCCAGTAATCACATTTTCAAAATCCTTAGACCTGCGTTCTTCTACTTTCCCACATTCTATACACTTACAGGTCCAAAATATTTTACATTCATAACTATCACTTTCATAACTAAGCAAATACCATAAAGAATGACTGCATTCAGATTGTGATATTCTTAAATATTCTTCACCTAATAATTTTTTCTTTTTTATTGCTTTTTCTAATTCATCTGCTGTTTTTCTATAATTCTTTACTTCAGGAATATTTGCCAGTTCATCATATAATTGTTGTTTACATTTAATCTCATTCCTTACTTTTTCAATTTCCATTTTTAAATCAAATAATTTTCTTTTCACCATATCCCACCTTTATATTATTTCAAAGGATATCATAGTTTAATTATTTTGTAAATACATAAAACCAAATCTTTACAAATTTTAAAATTATCTTCTTTTATTTGTTTTTAATAATAATTTATGGCATTCCTTATACACTTCAATATTCTTTAGAGCGCCATTTATTCCAAGGTGAGGAACTGATTCTCTTTCAATATTTAAAGCATCACAAATTTTATCACCACTTGAAGGCAAAATATCTATATAACCTTGTTCATATAGAAAATATCCTACTGCAGTTAAATCATATTTATGATAATCAAAATAATTATCATATATTTCTTTTTGTTTTTTAAAAAAATATTTTAAAAAATTAACATCAAAATCAACATTACGACCAAGTGGCATTAATAATTTTCCATTATTAATTTCTTTTAATTGAAGCATATATTCTTTTAATTTATCCAATACTTCAATTTCAGATTTAGCTGTTAATCTATGAGTTTTTTCCTCATAACCGTTTATTTTTTTAGCAATTTCACTAATGTTAGCTTTATCATTAACAATAATCTTTTCATTAAAAATTTTATCTGTTTTACCATCAATATAAGGTACAATTGCTATTTCTAATAAAGGATTAACAGTTGGATCAATTCCGCCTGTTTCAACATCAATACTAACAAAATTCACTTTTTTAATTCCCATAATTTTCCTCCTAAAACCTTATATCTAAATTATATCATATTTATTTAATATACAATTAAAAAAAGAAGAATCCAAATTCTTCTTTTCCTATTATTGTTGTTTATTAGCCAGTTGTTGTTGCCCCATTTGAACCAATCTTTTAGTAATTTCCCCACCAACTGAACCGTTCATACGAGAACTTGTATCAGGTCCAAGGTTAACACCAAATTCACGTGCAATTTCATATTTCATTTGTTCAAGTGCTTGTTTTGCACCTGGCACTACTAATTTACTTGTATTTCTTGAATTAGCATTAGTGTTATTCATACATCTCACCACCTTTATTAATAGGTTGTACAAATCATTATAAATAATGTACTTTTTTAATCGGTAAGTTATGGCAAGGAAATAAAAAAAGACAGTATTTATCTGTCAATTTTATTTATTTAGCTTGGAAATTAGCAGAATTACCTATACTTTGCTCACCCATTTGAACTAATCTTTTAGTGATTTCGCCACCAACTGATCCATTCATACGTGAACTTGTATCAGGTCCAAGGTTAACACCAAATTCATTAGCTATTTCATATTTCATTTGGTCTAATGCTTGTCTAGCACCTGGCACTACTAATTTATTTATATTACTTGTTTGCTTATTAGCATTATTCATACATTTCACCTCCTGTACACTATTAACTTGTGTACAGATGATAAAAAAATACGTTTTTTTTAGTGGTAATTTTTGGACCAAACTACAATAATTCTTCAAAATTTTTAGGTTTTAAATCAGTGATTGTTTCCATATTATTTATACATTCATCAATTAATGTTTCGTAATCAAACCTTTTTTCAAGTTCTATACATTTAGATAATGATGGATTAATAACAGGATGTTTAGGTAAAAAAATCGTACAACAATCTTCATACGGTAAAATACTTGTTTCATAAGTGTTTATTTTTTTAGCTAAATCAATAATCTCTAATTTATCCATACATGCAACAGGACGAATTACCGGAACATTTGTAACATTATTAATAACAACCATACTATCCAACGTTTGGCTAGCTACTTGCCCAACGCTTTCACCATTAATAATTACTTTACATTTATTCTTTTTCATTACTTTTTCAGCAATACGATACATCATTCTTCTCATAATGGTAATAATATAACTATTATCAACATTTTTATATATTTCTTCTTGAAGTTTAGTAAATGGTATTACATGAACTTTTATATTACCAGAATAATCATTAATAATATTAGCAAGTTCAACAACTTTGTTTTTAGCCATGATACTAGTGTGCGGTGGTGATTCAAAATATAAACAATCTAAATTCATTCCACGTTTAAGTGCAAGATAACCAGCAACTGGACTATCAATTCCGCCGCTTAACATAAGTAAACCTTTCCCTTGAATTCCTACCGGATATCCACCAATACCGGCAATTTCATTTAAATAAATAAAAGTACCCTCAGGACGTATTTCAATATTAATTTTTATATCAGGATTATGTACATCAACTTTTAAATGTGTATTTTTTAATACCAATCCTCCAATTATATTATTAAAATCCATACTCCTTATTTTAAATTTTTTATCTGCACGTTTAGTTATAACTTTAAAAGTTTTAAAATTTTCAATTTTTTCGTTTTTTAAAACTTCTAACACTTTATTTTGAATATCTTCACTATTATTATTAACTTTATAACATATCACTATACTTTGAATCCCAAAAACTTTTTTTAATTTTAAAGAAACCTCATTAATGTATTTATTATCAACATTAATATACATTCTTACTCGGTCTCTTTTAATAAAAATATCATAATCTTTTAAAATTTTTTTGACATTGTTTTCTAATAAACTAATAAATATATTACGATTACCTTTTTTAGTTGTTAGTTCTCCATACTTAATTAAAATTAATTTTTCCATAGTACCTCCTTTTGTATTTCTGTTTAATAGTAACAAACTTAATAATTTATGTCAATAAATTTATTCATAAAAAAAAGTAATTATAATTACTCTTTTCCATATAAATTTATTAATTTATCATATATTCCAGGTTCGATTTTATTTAAAGCATTTATTGTTAATTCAAGTGATTTATGATATTCACCTTTATAAAATAGCAACTCAGAATATATTAAATTTTTATCTAATTCTTGAATACTACTACGATATCTGTTTCCATAAACAATTGCCATTTCAGCAAACATTGCTGTTTTTAACATTTCTTTTGTAGTACTAAAAAGTTTTAGCACTAAATCACGAGCGGTATCAACTCTTGTATTTAACACGCTAATAGTAATTGGCATTTTTTCAAGTTCAATTACTATCTCTCTTATAGCAGCACTCGCTTCATTTAATTCAACATAATAAGTTTTTGGTATAATAGGCAAGTTATATTCACGAAGTTTATTTTTAGAATCTTTTAAAATTAATTTAATTTCATCTAATTGTTGTCTTGCTCTAACCTCGTCTTCTTTCATACTTCCTATTGCATCTAATGAATTATCTAGTCTTTCTTCAACATTAGATAATTTTAAAGTTAAAACTTCTATTTCCTTAACTAATTTTGAAAAAGCAAATGTATTATTGGCAGTATGAGATATTAATACGTTGAAATCCTTATTTAAAGCTTTTAATTCTTTTCTAACATTCTTTAAAAGTTCAATATCATCAACAGATAAATTGTACATTTTTTTAATATCTTCTAGTTGTACAAATATATTATTTACTAACTTATTAGTTTTATCTAATTTATTTTTAAAAATACCTTTAGTTTCTTCGTAAACACTACGGCTCATTTTTTCTTTTTCGAAATCATTAAATAATGAATCAAAATAATCTAATAAAACTTTTAATTCAAACAAGCTATCCTCTAAATTTAAAACTTTCAATCTTCCTATAATATCTTCAATTTTCTTATTAGCTTCTTCAACATTATATTCTACATTCAAATAACCAAGTGGATAACCAGCATTAATCATAGAATCATAAGTATTTTCAACTTCTTTAATTTTTTTAGGAAGAATTGTCTTAGCAGTCAAAACAATAGTAGGAGTTTCTTCAACAACAACATCCATATGTTTAATCATTTCATCAATAGCTTTAATAATTTTAGTGACTTCTGTATACTCATTATTTTCCATTGCTTCTTCAAATTTTTCAAAACGATGCGCAATATTTTCAAACTGTAATGAAATTGATTTTTCAATTTCACCATATTCAATTTTAGCCTCCGAAAACTTTTGAAATAACTTTCGGTATTTAGTTTTTAAACTAGTAATAATTGATCTATTCTTTTCTTCACTAGTCGTTATTTCTTTAATTTCATCTAATAATATTTCGGCAGTTGTTCTCACCTTATAAATTTCCATTTCAAGTTTTGCTAATTTATAAGTTGTACTTTTATAATCCATTCTTGATAATGAATATTCTGCTTCAATAATCATATCCGTTAATTTTGGAATATAACTAGATTTAATAACATCTAAACGATCTTTCCAATCATTATACATTGTTTCTAATTTTTCGTTTTTTAAAAAAGCTTCTATTTTGGATAACTCAGGAGTTATTGGAGCACCTTCAATAATGTTTTTTTCATACTCGAGTTTTTCTATTTGTTTCTTTATCTTTTTATTTTTATGATTTTGAATGATATTTAAAACCGCTACGATCATTACAACCATAATAATAAATAATGTTATAATTACTAGAGTTAACTCATCCATAATAATCACCTACTATAATCTTACCATATTTCGACCTTTTTTGCACCTATATTTGTCTTGTTTTATTTTTAAATTATTTAATACATTATATAAATTTTTAAGTTAATAATTAATAATATTTAATACTTTCATAATTATTAATAAATATATTTAAGTTTTATATATCAAAACTAAAACTAAGTGCCCGAAATGCAGTGTTT
>CAYXLG010000017.1:0-19413 GCA_964465805.1 uncultured Muribaculaceae bacterium | reverse complement strand
AAACATAATAAAAATAATAGTTTGTATATTTTTTCATCATGTTATGCTTTAATGGGCTATGTTGTTGTTTATTTTTTCAATGTTATGTGGTTGGATGCTATTTATTTAGCACCACTTTTATTGTTTGGGATTGATAAAATTATTGAGAATAAAAAATCTCTAATGTATGGTATTGTTTTATTTATAGCTATATTTAGTAATTTTTATACTGGTTATATGTTATGTATTTTATCTTGTCTTTATTTTATTTATCAATTATTTTTAGAGTTTAACTTAAAAGAAGACAAAGAAAAAATTGTATCAGCACTTGTAAAATTTGGTATTACATCATTAATTGCTGGATGTATGACTTTTATCTTATTGTTACCAACAATATATGACTTAGTTATTAATGTAGGACGTGTTGGTAACGTTAGTCTTGGTGGTAAAAATTTAAATGGAAACTTCATAGAACACTTTGCCCGCTTTTATATAGGAGCCCACAATGAAAAAAACATATTAAATGAAGGTACAGCTGCCTTATATTCAGGTTTAATAGTGTTACCACTTGTATATTTTTATTTTGTAAATAAAGAAATAAAATTAAAAGAAAAAAAATTGACTGGAATAATGTTATTAATATTGATTTCAGGCCTTTTTATACCAGTTATTTCTTTTGCTTGGAGTGGTTTAAGTGTTACACATGGTTTTGATTTTAGGTTTTCTTTTATCATTTCAATGTTTTTAATTATAATAGCTTGTAAATCATTTTATAAAATTAAATTTGTTGATTTAAAACATTATTTATTATTTTTAATAGGTTATTTATTATTGTCAACCTTGGTACTTATAAAACAATATAAATTCTTAAATGGTTGGTTTGTTTATCTTTCGGTTGGGTTAATAATTCTTTACTTATTAATTTTTAGATTTTATTATAAAGTATCAAGTAAAGAAAAGCGTTTGTTAAAGATATTGTTGATTGTTTTAGTTTTATCAGAATTAGTTTTTAATTTCTACATATCTATTTATAAATATGAACTTGAAAGTAAAAATGAATATAACATTACTTTAGAAACGTTTGATGAAAATCTGAATAAAATAAGACCATCTAAAAATGAGTTTTATCGAATTGAAAAAGATGTTAAATATAGTTATATTGATTCAATGTTGATGGATTATAATGGCGTTTCTATATTCTTATCAACTATAAGCAATAATAGTAAAAAAATAATTGGAAATGTTGGTCATCCTGTTCTAACATCCTCTGCTTATTATAATGTCAACGCTAGTCCAATTACTGATTCAATATTTGGGATAAAATATTTTCTTACTGAGGATAATGAATGTGATTATAAATTAATTGATAAATTCCAATTTTCAATATTCTCAGGACTTTTATTTAATGAGTATATGAATGATGTTTACGTATTAGAAAATCCTAATGCTTTATCTTTAGGATTTATGGTTAATGATAAAGTCAATAATTTTATTGATATTTTTGTTGAAGGTAAGATTACTAATGTATTTGAGGTTCAAAATTACATATTAAAAACCATGGTAAATAAAGATGTCAATTATTTGTTGCCATATAATGTTAAAAGAATAAAAGATAATGAATTTGGGATAGAGATTCATAATGATAAAGATTTATATATTGTAGTACCAGTTACTTTTTTTAAAAAAGATTCTACTCTAAATATTTATATAAACGATGAGTTGATCAGAATATATGATCACAAAAATAGAGGTATTTTTAAGGTTAAAAACAATTATAATAAATCAAACTTTAATCTAAAATTTGTCTCTAGTGATGCTGAGAAACAAGTTTTTATGCCGTCAATTTATTATTTAGAAGATGAATTGTTTTTAGAAGCCGTAGATGAGTTAAAGAAAAACCAAATGGAAATTATTAAAAAGGATAAAAATTATATAAAGGGCAGTGTTAATGTAACTGATAATAAAACGGTATTATTTACTTCAATACCTTATGAAAAAGGATGGACGGTGCTAGTTGATGGAAAACAAGTTGATTATTATTCACTATTTGATGCTTTTATTGGGGTAGATCTTGAGGTTGGTAATCATGAAATAGAATTTAAATTTCTTCCACCTTTATTTAAACTTGGACTTATTATATCTTTAATATCAACAATAATATTTGTTTTTTACATAAGGTTTGAAGAAAAGGTAGTTAAATTTATTGTTAATTTATATATTATGTATGAAGAGGTAATAAATTATTTAATAGCTGGTGGATTAACAACTATTGTTAGTATACTGTCATATGCAATATTTGCTAGATTGTTTAATTTCAATTATATTATTAGTACAATATTATCGTTTGTTGCAGCTGTTATTTTTGCATATTTTATAAATAAAACATTTGTTTTTAAAACTGATTTTATAGATAAGAAAAAAACAGTTAATGAAATGTATCAATTTTTTAAATATAGAATATTATCACTAGGAATTGATGTGATAATGATGATATTATTTGTGGAAATGTTGCATATTAATGATTTAATTGCTAAAATAATAGTTCAAGTAGTGATTGTTGTTATTAATTACTTTTTCAGTAAATTATTTATTTTTAAAAAGAATTAAGTAATTGAATATTGTAAAACAATGCCGAAGTTTGGTATAATCAAGGTAGGTGAAGGCACGATGTCAAATAAAAATATTCGAAATTTTTCTATTATTGCACATATTGATCATGGTAAAAGTACTTTGGCAGACCGTATTTTAGAAATTACTGGTGCTATTACTGACCGGGAGCGTCAAGCTCAAATGTTAGATAGCATGGATATAGAACAAGAGCGTGGTATTACTATAAAATTAAATGCTGTTCAGTTGAAATATAATTATAAAGACGAGGACTATATATTACATTTAATAGATACTCCAGGACATGTTGATTTTAGTTATGAAGTTTCGCGTAGTTTAGCAGCTTGTGAGGGTGCTATATTAGTAGTTGATGCTGCACAAGGAATTGAGGCTCAAACTTTAGCTAATCTTTATTTAGCACTTAATAATGATTTAACAATTATACCAGTTATTAATAAAATAGATTTACCTAACGCTGATCCAGAACGAGTAAAAAAAGAATTAATTGATTTATTAGGTTTTAGTGAAGAAGATATTTTACTTGTTAGTGCCAAAGTAGGAATTGGTATTCAGGAACTTGTTGAAGCAATAATTGAAAAAATTCCAGCACCGACAGGAAATGTAAATGCAAAAACACAAGCGTTAGTGTTTGATAGTTATTATGATAGTTACCGCGGTGTGGTATCGCTTATTAGGGTAATTAATGGTAAAATAAAGGTTGAAGATAATATTTTAATGATGGCTAATGGGAATTCTTATCCAGTAGTCTCTTTAGGTGTTTATAGCCCGTTTGAAGTTAAAAAGGATGAGTTAGTTGCTGGGGAGGTTGGATTTTTAACGGCTAGTATTAAAAGTATTGAAGATGTTAAAGTTGGGGATACAATAACATTAGAAAATAATCCGATAGATGAACCATTACCTGGGTATAAACCAATGAAACCTATGGTTTTCTGTGGATTATATCCAATTGATAATTCTAAATATACTGATTTACGGGAGGCTTTAGAAAAACTAAAATTAAATGATGCGTCATTAGAGTTTGAACCAGAAACTTCTAATGCTTTAGGATTCGGATTCCGTTGTGGTTTTTTAGGACTGCTTCATATGGAAATAATTGAAGAGCGAATCGAGAGGGAGTTTAACATCGATTTAATTGCTACTTCACCATCAGTTATTTATGAGGTTACTCAAACTGATGGAACAATTGTAATGGTTGATAGTCCTGCTAAAATGCCCGAACGTGTTAAAATTGAAGAGATTAAAGAACCTTATATTCGTACTAATATTTTTGTTCCTAGTGCTTATATTGGGCCAATTATGGAGTTGTGTCAAAACAAAAGGGGAAACTATATATCAATGGAATATGTTGATCAAACTCGAGTTAATATTCATTATGAGATTCCATTGTCAGAAATTGTTTATGATTTTTTTGAAAAATTAAAATCTAGTACGAAAGGTTATGCTTCGTTTGATTATGAAGTAATTGGATACAAAAGTAGTAATTTAGTAAAAATGGATATTTTATTAAATGGGGAAGCAGTTGATGCTTTAAGTATTATAGTTCATAAAGATTTTGCTTATAAACGTGGGAGAGTGATTGTTGAAAACTTAAGGAAAATTATTCCAAGACAACAATTCGAGGTTCCAATACAGGCAGTAATTGGTAGTAAGGCTATTGCTAGGGCTGATATTAAGGCCATGCGAAAAAATGTTTTAGCTAAGTGCTATGGTGGAGATGTTTCACGTAAGCGAAAATTATTAGAAAAACAAAAGGAAGGTAAGAAACGAATGAAAATGGTTGGTAGTGTTGAAATACCACAAGAGGCTTTCTTATCAGTCCTTAGTTTAGAAGAAGATTAGGAGAGAAATTGTGAAAAGAGTAAGAACAAGATTTGCACCATCACCAACAGGATATATGCATGTTGGTAATTTAAGAAGTGCGATATTTGGATATTTAGTTGCAAAACATTATGATGGGGATTTTTTATTGAGAATTGAGGATACTGATCAAACCAGACAAGTTGAAGGTGCTATTGAATTTATTTATAATACTTGTAATTTATGTGGTTTGGTACCTGATGAAGGTCCAATGAATGGTGGAAATTATGGACCTTATACTCAAAGTGAAAGATTGCCAATATATAAAAAATATGCTGAAGAGTTAGTAGAAATGGGTAAAGCTTATTATTGTTTTTGTGGGGAAGAAAGATTAGAAAAAATAAGAAAAGAAGCTGAAAGAAATAAAGTTCCATTTCTTTATGATGGATTTTGTGCAAAACTTACAAAAGAAGAAATAGAAGAAAAAATTGCAAACGGGGAAAAATATGTTATTAGACAAAAAATGCCGAAAGATGGCTTAAGTGTTTATCATGATATTGTTTACGGTGAAATGACTTTTGAAAACAATTTATTAGAAGATCAAATCTTATTAAAATCGGATGGTTTTCCTACTTATAATTTTGCTAATGTCATTGATGATCATTTAATGGAAATAAGTCATGTTATTAGAGGAAATGAATATTTAACTTCAACACCTAAATATAATCATTTGTATGATGCGTTTGGTTGGGAAAAACCAACTTATATTCATTTACCAATGGTTGTTGATTTTGATATGAAAAAATTAAGTAAACGTCATGGAGCATCGTCATTTATGGATTTATATAATAGTGGATATTTACCAGAAGCTGTAGTTAATTATTTATCATTACTAGGATGGAGTCCAGAAACAACAGAAGAAATTTTTACACTTGAAGAATTAATTAAGATTTTTGATCCATCAAGAATTAATAAATCCCCAGCAGTATATGATGTCAAAAAACTTAATTGGGTTAATGCTCATTATATTAAGAAATTAGAGTTAGATGAGTTGTTAAAAATCACAGTACCTCATTTAGAAAAAGTTTATGATTTGTCTGATAAGAATGATGATTGGATAAGACATCTGGTTAAAATTTATCATAATCATATATCTTATGGTAAGGAAATTGTTGAAGTTACCGATTTGTTCTTTAAGAAAGACATAACTTTAGATGATGAATGTAAAGAATTTATGAAAGATGAAAAAACAAAAGAAGTAGTAGCTGTTTTTTCTAAATATATTAGCGAAATTAGTGATTGGACAATAGAAAATATAGTATCTGCTATTAATAACACAAAAGATGAAGTTGGAGTAAAGGGTAAAGCATTATATATGCCAATTAGAATTATGGTAAGTGGTCAAATGCATGGACCAGAATTACCAGATACTATTTATTTACTTGGTAAAGAAACTGTTTTAAATCGTTTAAAAGCTTAAAAATATTATAGAATCAAAAAATCAAGCGTTTATTGCTTGATTTTTCTTTTCTGAAATTATTTTGATAATTTTTTGTATAAGTGTTTTACATTTTCTACTTCTAAATTTTCTAAAACAATATCTTCTACTAATGGTTGATTAACAAAAGTTTCATCATTGTTAAAAGGAATTGTTTTTTCTTGTAGTTTGTCATAATTTTGATATTGATTTTTATCAATGTTGTTTAAATAATCTAGATAATTACTAAATTCATGTCGAATATTAAGATATATAAATTTAGTAAATTCTATATTATTGTTTCCTTCATATGTATCAACAGCTTCAATTAAACCTAATGAACCAATATTAATTAATTCATCAATACTTAAGTCAATGTCTCCTTGAAATTCATTCGCTAAACCAACAACAATTTTAAGATTGTGATTAATTAGTAATTGTCTTGCATAAAAGTTGTTTTGCTTCTTTTCAAAAATTAGTTTTTCTGTTTCTTCTTTCGTTAAATTTGGATAATTCATAATTTCCTCAACATATTTAGACAAAATATATCACTCCCTAATTATGCTGCAAATGTCTAACTTTGCAACTTTCATATTATTATACAATATATTTTGTTATTGTCAAACAATTATCTTAAATATTTTGATATGTGTTAATAAACTTGTTTGTAACCTTTGATTTGTGCGTTTTAATAACAAAGTATTCATACAATTTATGATATAATAATTATGAGGTGTCTTATGAAAAAGAAAGATTATTTTTATTTGTTGATTTTAATTATAGTTGGACTAATGATAATGATTATTACTAAAGGTTCAAATAATATTTATGGTTCAGAAATAGATTGGTTAAGCCAACATTGGGCACTTCCGGAATATTTCAGAACACTTTTTTATGAAACAGGGAATTTATTTCCTAATTATGCTCCTAATTTAGGGGCGGGTCAAAATATATATAATTTTTCTTATTATGGGTTACTTAATCCCGTTATTTTAATTTCATATTTATTACCATTTATAGAAATGATTGATTATATTATTATAAGCTCTATCTTAATTGTTTTGTTAAGTGTGTTTCTTTTTTATAAATGGCTTAAAAATAATGGATTTAATGATAAGGTTACTTTTGTTAGTTCTTTTATTTTTATGTTGGCAAATCCAATTATTTTTCATAGTCATAGACATATTATGTTTGTTAACTATATTCCATTTATAATAATGGGATTAATTGGGGTTGATAAGTATTTTAAAGATAATAAAAAATCGTTATTGATTATAAGTATATTTTTGCTGATTATGACTAGTTATTTTTATAGTGTTGGTGGCCTTATTGTAATTGGTATTTATGGTATATATAAAATATTAGATGAAGAGGATGTTGATTTTAAAAACTTTAGTTTAAAACTAGGTAAATTAATAATATTGATGCTTATTGGTGTAATGATGGCGGGAGTGTTATTAATGCCAACAATCGGAATAATTGTTAATGGACGTGGCCAATCAGTAAAAAACATTGATATTTTATCTTTATTTATACCTAAAATTAATCCGGAAGCTCTTTTATATACACCTTATTCATTAGGGTTTAATATAATTAGTGTAGTTAGTTTAGTATATGGTTTTTTCTGCAAAGATAAGAAAACAAAATTATTATCATTTATGTTGTCTATTATCTTTTTTATGCCTATCTTTATTTATTTACTAAATGGTATGTTATATGTAAGATATAAGGTTCTAATTCCATTTGCACCACTTATTGGATTATTAATTGCTAAGTTTATAAATGATACTTTAAAAGGAAAAATAAAATTACTTTCTGTTTTTATTGTAACAATTATTATTGGAATGCTTAATTTTAAAATGAATAGGGAGACTATTGTTTATTTTGTAGATTTAATAGTTTTCTTTGCAGCGTTATATTTTTACTTAAAAAGTAAAAAGGAAAACATATTTTTAATTTCAGTATTTATAATGGTTTTAATTAGTTCTATTATTTCAAATTCTGTAGAAACATTTGTAACTAAATTGCAATATAAATCAGAATTTAATGATGATAAATCAATGTTAATAAATGAGGTAATAAATCAAGATAATAGTTACTATCGCTTTAATAATCTGGATGCAACTTTATCAACTGTTAACAAAATATACAATCCTAATTATTTTCAAACATCCTTGTATTCATCAACATATAATAATGATTATAATGATTTCTATTATAATGTTTTTAGAAATGCTATTCCTTATCGTAATCGAGTTATTACAGCTCAAAGTAGCAATGTTTTATTTCAAACTTTAATGGGGGTTAAATATATTGGTACTAGTGGTACAGAACCAATTGGTTATGAGTTAATAAATAAAAAGGACAATTTTGGAATATATAAAAACGAAAATATTTTTCCACTTGGTTATGCTACTGATATAATTATGAGTAATAATGAGTATGAAAAATTAGATTACCCTTATAATATAGAACCGTTTTTAAAAGGTGTTGTAGTTGATCATAATAGTAGTTATAATTATAATAGTAGGGTACAAGAAATAAAATTGGATTATAAAAGTACAATCGGTAGTAATATAAATGTTGAATTACTTGATGGTGTCTATAAAATTGATGCTATTAAAGATGATTATATTACTTTAGATGTAACTAATTTAGAAAAGGATCAAATTTTAGTTATTGAGTTTGAGTTGCTTAACAATCCTAGATGTAATAAAGGTGATATTGCTATTAATATTAATGGAGTTAACAATGTTTTAACATGTAGGGAATGGATATATCATAATCATAATTATACTTTTGAATACGTTATTTCTTCAAATGAAATAATTGATAAATTAAAAATGGAATTTACACAAGGAGTTTATGAGATTGCTTCTATTCAGACTTATACCATTGATTATAATTATATAAAAGATTTAAGTAATCAAATTGATAAAATGGAAGTTGATATGATTAAGACAAAAGGTGATTATATTTATGGTAATATTAAGGTATCTAAAGATGGTTATTTTGCAACGACAATTCCTTATGATAAAGGTTTTAAAGTAACTTTGAATGGTAAACATGTTGAGCCGGAAGTAGTTAATTATGGTTTTTTAGGCTTTCCAATTAACAAGGGTGTTTATGAAATTGTAATAAAATATGAAGCGCCTTTATTTAAAGAAGGATTGGTTTTCAGTGGTATTGGAATTATATGTTATTTAGTTATAATTATAATTGATTATAAAAAGAAAAAGTTGTGATAAACAACTTTTTTATTAAAAAAAGAAAACTATTTTGTTTTCTTTATGTTCATTATTACAGGTAAGATAATTGGTTTTCTACCTGTTTTGTCATATATGTATGGTGTTAATTGAGTAATAATTTCTTGTTTCATTTCTGCATAATTGATGCGGTCTTTTAATTTTGAGTTAACTGCTTTCTTAGCGATTTCTTCTAATTGTTTTAGCAATTCGAAATTATAATTAACAAGGACAAAACCTCTTGTAGTAATATTGGGATTACCTAATAATTTGTTATTAACCGTATCAACATTGGCAATAACGACAACGATACCATCGCTAGCCATAATTTTACGATCTTTCATAACAGCATTACTAATATCTCCGATACGATTACCATCAACATAGATATCACTTGCTTGGACATATCCACTTTTTGTAATTTTACCTTTATGTAATGATAATACTTCACCATTTTCTAAAATAAAGGTATTTTCTTTTGGAATATTACATTCAATTGCTAAATCACCATGTTTTTTAAGCATACGATATTCGCCATGGACAGGCATAAAGTATTTTGGATTCATTAATCTAATCATTAATTTTAATTCTTCTTGGTTACCATGTCCTGAAGTGTGAATATCACTTAACGATGTATTAGTATATACTTGAACACCTTTTAAATAAAGTTTATTTATAGTTCTTGAAATACTAAGTGCATTACCAGGTATTGCTGAAGAAGAAAATACTACAACATCATCATCTTTTAACTTGATTTGACGATGAGTTCCATTAGCAATACGGCTAAGTGCAGCTAATGGTTCACCTTGACTACCTGTACATAGTAAACATACTTTGTTAGCTGGTAAACGATTTGCTGCGTCTGGTGTTATAAATAAATCTTTGTTTTTAATATAACCACCTTGAATAGATATTTCAATATTTGTTTCCATACTACGCCCGAAAATGGCAATTTTACGCCCGTTTCTTTTACAAGTATCAATTATATGTTTTATTCGATAAATATTAGAGGCAAATGTTGCAATAATAATTCGACCTTTATGTTGTCTAAATATTTCTCCTAATGCCTCATCAACTTTTGATTCACTCATTGACATACCTTCGTTTAAAGCGTTGGTACTATCACTTAGTAATAAAGATACTCCTTTTTTTCCAATTTCAGCCATTTTATGTAAGTTGGCCATCGGTCCGATTGGAGTAAAATCAAATTTAAAGTCCCCGGTTGATACTATTGTACCGTTTGGAGTGTTAATCGCAATTCCGTGAGAATCTGGTATTGAGTGAGTTGTTCTAAAAAACTCAATCTCTATATTTTTAAATTTAATTTTGTCTTTTTCCGTATATACAAATAAATTTTTATATTGAATATTCCGTTCATTTAGTTTTTTTCTAATTAGTCCAATTGCTTGGTTTGGAACATAAATTGCAGGTATATTAATTACTTGCAATAAAAATGGTATGGCACCGATGTGATCTTCGTGGCCATGAGTTACAAACAAGGCTTTGATTTTACTTTCGTTTTGTTTTAAAAATGTAAAATCTGGAATTACATAATCAATTCCGGTTAAATCACCTTGTGGAAATGTTACGCCCGCATCAATAATAACTATTTCGTTGTTATGCATTACACAATACATATTTTTTCCGACTTCACCTAATCCGCCTAGCGCGACTATTTTGGTGTCGCCGTTATTAAAAAAATTCATATTAACTCCTTTCTTTAGTTATTAATAAAATTAACTATATAATTATAACCTTTTTTTGCGGTTTTGTCTAGTAATTTATTTAATTGTGGTGTAAAATGTTATTAGGTGATAACATATGGGATTGCTAAATAATTTTAAAAAAATGTTTAATATTAAAGATGAAAAAGTTAAAAATGAACTTAAAGTCTATGATAAAGGTTTAGAAAAAACTCGTAAGGATTTTACATCACAGTTAAATAAATTATCTAATAAATATAAGAAAATAAATAGTGAATATTTTGAAGAATTAGAAGAAATTTTAATTGGTGCGGATATCGGAGTAAATACAGTTGTTAATTTCATTGATCATTTAAGTGAGAGAGTGAAAAAAGAAAATATTACTAGTACTGAAGATTTAAATGAAGTAATTGTTGATGAAATGTTTATTATATATGTCAATGAAGAAATTTTAGTAAATAAAATTAATTACAGTAAGGAAGGGCCAACTGTTATTCTTTTTGTTGGTGTTAATGGGGTTGGTAAAACAACAACTATTGGTAAATTCGCACATAAATTAATCAATAAAAATAAAAAAGTTTTATTAGTAGCAGGTGATACTTTTAGAGCAGGGGCGGTTGAACAAATAATTGAATGGGGGAACCGCGTTAATACAAAAGTTGTTTATAAAGAAGGTGCTGATCCATCAAGTGTTATTTATGAAGGATTAGAAATTGCTAAAGAAGAAAAATATGATGTGGTATTAATCGATACTGCTGGAAGATTGCAAAATAAAACTAATTTGATGAACGAATTAGAAAAAATGAATCGTGTTATTGGTAAATTAATACCTGGTGCACCTCATGAAACATTATTAGTGCTTGATGCAACTACTGGTCAAAATGGAATTAGCCAAGCCAAACAATTTAGTGAGGTTACAAATATTACAGGAATTGTTTTAGCGAAGTTAGATGGAACTGCTAAAGGAGGAATTGTTTTAGCAATAAAAGATATGGTTGGAATTCCTGTTAAATATATTGGACTTGGTGAAGGAAAAGAAGATTTAAGGGTTTTTGATATTGA
Source organism: uncultured Muribaculaceae bacterium (assembly GCA_964465805.1). Lineage (GTDB taxonomy): Bacteria > Bacillota_I > Bacilli_A > RF39 > UBA660 > DUPI01. The sequence continues at coordinate 7,522 of CAYXLG010000017.1, read as the reverse complement.
AAAATATATATATGGATTATTTAAAGATTTAATGTGAGGTGTGTATTAATGGATAAAAAAATTAAGGAATTAACAAAAGTACAACAATTTGGACTACTTAGTCAATTGTTATTAACTTTTTTCTTGCTAGTGTTATTGTTTGTTTCTATTGGATTGCCAGAAATAATGGAAGCAATTAATAAGTTGTTAATAATCTTATTTTTAGTAATGGGATTTAATAATTATATATTATATAAAAGAAAGGGATTTACTATTTTTAATATTGTAGCAGCTATAATCTTATTAATTAGTATGTTGATTTCTTAATATGAAGGATAGATTACGTTTAAATGTACTTTATGATTATTATGGTATATTATTAACGCGAAAGAAACAATTATACTTTGAGGAATATTATTTTCATAATTTAAGTTTGGCTGAAATTAGTGAAAATTATAATGTTAGTCGTAATGCAATTCATAAACAATTAAAAGATGTGGAAAAAAAGTTAAATGATTATGAAAAAAAGTTAAAATTATATGAAAAGAGTAAAAAAATAAGAGAAATCGCTAAGGATTTAAACGATGAAATGCGTGAAAAATTAGAGGAATTAATATAAAATAATGAAAGGATGATATTATGTTTGGAAAGATTATTTATATAAGTGATAATCTTGCCCATGTTAAAATTGCAAATGGTACACCGATTGCAACAAACTTGATGAATTTGCATGTTGTTTTTGAGGATAATAATAAAAAAATATTGGGAGAAGTAGAGGACATTAGTTCTGAAATAATTAAAATTAGATTTTTAGGGGAAATTGTTAATGGTCGTTTTGTTGGTGGAGTAATTAGGAAACCAACCTTATCTGCTAATATAAGGATTATAAATGAAGAAGAAGTTGCAATGATTATTGGTAAAGAAACATTGGGTAGTTTTTTGTTGGGTTATTCACCACTTTATGATAATTATCCGATTCATGTTGATATTAATGATTTGTTTAGCAATCATATGGCGATTTTCGGGAATAGTGGTAGCGGTAAGTCTTATGGGGTTGCTAGAATTCTTCAAAACATTTTTTTGAATAAAAACGTTATACCTTTTAAATCAAACTTTTTCATATTTGATGCTTATGGGGAATATCATAATGCTTTTTCAATTTTAAATCAAATAAATCCAAATTTTAACTTTAAGATTTATACAACCAACGTTAATCAACCTAATGCAGAGTTGTTACAAATACCTTTATGGTTATTAGGTGTTGATGAACTTGCATTGTTATTATCAGCTGAAGAGCACGGTCAATTGCCAATTATTGAGAGAATGTTAAAATTAGTTAGGATATTTGCTGAAAACAATGAAACAGCGATTGAATATAAAAACCATCTAATTGCTAAAGCAATTATGACAATTTTGTACACTAACCAAACTCCTGCAAGTAAAAGAAATGACATTTTTGCTGTTTTAGCTAGTTGTAATACTGATAAATTTAATTTAGAGGCACCAGTTCAAGGAATTGGTTATGTTAGAAAATTTCGAGAGTGTTTTACTATTGATTCAGCGGGTAATTTTACTGAATTAATTCTTGTAACTGAATATATTACTAAATTTATTAATGATGATATTGAAAAATATAATCCAGCAGGAAATAATCCATATACTTTAGAAGATTTAGAGAAAGCTTTAGAGTTTACTTTAATATCTGAAGGGTTGTTAAGAAATGAGAAATCATTTAATAATGCTGTAACGTTGAAGGTTAGATTACATTCAATTGTTATAGGGGAGTACGCTAAATTTTTCAAGGTTGATAGATATATTAGTCAAGAAAATTATATTGCTAGTTTGGTATCGATGGATGGAAAGAAAGCTCAAATAGTTAATTTTAATTTAGAAGATATTGAGGATTGGTTTGGTAAATTTGTAACTAAAATATTTACTAAAATGTTTTTTGATTTTACTAAGAGTTTGAAAAATAGAGCATCAGTTCCAATGCATATTTTCTTAGAAGAAGCACATAGATATGTTCAAAATGATAATGATACTTATTTAATAGGTTATAATATATTTGAACGTGTTGCTAAAGAGGGACGTAAATATGGAATGATTCTTAATTTAATTTCACAAAGACCGGTTGAAATATCAGAAACAGTTATTTCACAATGTAGCAATTTCTTAATATTTAAGATGAATCATCCACGTGATTTGGAGTATATTAGACTAATGTTACCAAATATTAGTGCAGAAATTGTGGAGAAACAAAAAAGTTTACAACCAGGTACTTGTGTAGCCTTTGGTCGTGCTTTTAAGGTTCCGATGATTGTTAAAATGCAATTACCTAATCCGGAGCCACATAGTAGTAATGCTGATGTAGTAGATAAATGGACGGTGAAACAAGGATGAAAAATAAAGTTGTTATTATAGGGTGTGGAAACGTTGGGATGAGTTATGCGTATGCATTGCTTAATCAGAAAACCAAAGTAACTGATATTGTATTAGTTGATATTGATGAAGAACGAGTTTTAGGCGAAGTCATGGATTTAAACCATGGCCTTCCTTTTGCGCCTAGCAAAATTCGTATGAAAGCTGGTACTTATGAAGATTGTATGGATGCATCGATTGTTTGTATTTGTGCTGGTGCTGCTCAAAAGAATGGTGAAACAAGGTTAGATTTAATTCATAAAAATGAAAAAATAGTGAAAGATATTATTGATGATGTTTTAAAAACTAATTTTAATGGAATTTTTTTAGTAGCAACTAATCCGGTTGATGTTGTAACATATATAACTCAAAAACATTCTAAGTTTCCTTATGGTAAAGTTATAGGTACAGGAACAACACTTGATACTGCACGCTTAAGATTTTTAATAGGAGATCACTTAACCATAAATCCTAAAAATGTTCACACTTATGTTTTGGGGGAACACGGTGATAGTGAATTTGTTGCGTGGTCTAATGCTTTAATTGGTAGTAGTTTAATTGAAAAGTATTTACCTTATGAAAAACTTCAAGAATTTGAAAATGAAGTTAAAAATGAAGCGTATGAAATTATTAAAAGAAAAGGTGCTACATATTATGGAATTGGTATGTCATTGGTTAGAATTACAAACGCTATTTTAAATGATGAAAACACTATATTAACGGTATCATCATATAATAAAGAGCATGACATTTATATAGGCATGCCTAGTGTAGTTAATAGTAAGGGTGTTGTTGGAATAGCAAAAATGGATTTAACTGATGAAGAAAATGAAAAATTTAAAAAAACCGTTTTAATTATAAAGAGAGAAATAGAAAAGTTAAGGTGTTAAATGCACCTTTTTTGTTGTTGAGTTTTAATTCAATTTAAAATAGTGTATAATTAATAAAGGTGATAAAATGTTTGAAAATTTAGGAGATAGATTACAAAATGCAATGCATAAAATTAAAGGTTATGGAAAAATAACTGAAGAAAACATTAATGAGATAACAAGGGAAATTAGACTTGCACTTTTAGAAGCTGACGTTAATTATAAAGTTGTTAAAGAATTTGTTAATAATGTTAAAGAAAAGGCATTAGGTGAAGAAGTTCGAAAGAGCTTAAAACCAAGTGAATTGTTTGTTAAAATAGTTAAAGAAGAATTAGTGTCTTTGTTAGGTGGAAAACAAGAAGGGTTAAATACAGGCTGTAATCCAGGTGTTTTAATGATTGTAGGATTACAAGGAAGTGGTAAAACAACAACTATTGGTAAATTGGCGCTTCATTTAAGAAAAAAACATAATAAAAAGCCACTTTTAGTTGCTTGTGACGTTTATAGACCAGCTGCTATTGATCAGTTAAAACAAATCGGTAAAGAATTAAATATCCCTGTTTATGAAGAAGGTAATGGCGATCCGATTTTAATTGCTAAAAATGCTTTGGAATATGCTAAGGAAAATAATTATAATTATGTTTTAATTGATACAGCAGGACGCTTACATATTGATGAGGATTTAATGAATGAATTAAATGAGATTAATAGTAGTGTTAATCCTAATGAAATCATTTTAGTTATTGATAGTATGACTGGACAGGATGCTATTAATGTCATTGAAGGTTTTAATAATCAATTGCCATTAACGGGCACTATTTTAACCAAATTAGATGGTGATACTAAAGGTGGAGTAGCATTATCTGTTAAACATCTGACTAAATTACCAATAAAATTTGTTGGAGTTAGCGAAAAGATGGATGGTTTAGAAGAATTCCATCCTGATCGTATGGCTAGTAGAATTCTCGGTATGGGTGATCTTTTAAGTATGGTTGAAAAAGTTGAAAGTGTTATCGACCAAGAAGAAACAGAAAAAGTCGCTAAAAAGATGCAAAAAGGTAAGTTTGATTTAGAAGACTTTTTAAGTCAATTAAATCAAATAAAAAAATTAGGACCATTAGAAAATCTTATTAAGATGATACCGGGTGCTTCTAAAATGGGACTTAATAAAGTTACAATAGACCCTAAAGATCTTGCACATATTGAAGCAATAATTTTATCGATGACTCCTCAAGAAAGAAGAAGTCCAGAAATTCTTAAAGCTAGCCGAAAAAAAAGGATTGCAACAGGTTCTGGACGAAGTGTAGAAGAAGTTAATCGATTATTAAAACAATTTGAACAAATGAAGGTTATGATGAAGCAAATGCAAAGTGGTAACTTTAAAATGCCTTTTTAAGGCTAATTACATATTCAAAAATCCCTACTTATCATATTATAGGAGTAGATAAGGGGGATTAATATATGTTATTTGATAGAGATTGTGGAAATATGCCACGCCAAAATATTGCAATGGGACCAATGCCACAACCAAACATGCCAATGGGAATGGGAATGCATGGTCAAGCGTGCTCACCGATTGTTGAACCAACTATGACTCAATGTATAGAATGTGAGTTTTTCCATGAAGTACCACATGTGTGTCCAAAACATACACATATTATAAATAAGCACATTTATCGTCATACATATACACCGCAATTTAGTTGTTCAGAAGAAAATCAAATGTATAACGTTAATTGTGGAAGTTGTTCACAATTCTAATATAATAAAAGGATGGGTAAAATTCCCATCCTTTTATTGATTGTTCAAATATAAGTTGTAATATTCTTCTAGTGTTATATTTTCATTATAAATTATACTTGCTACATTTTTACCAACATATCTGTAGTGCCAAGGTTCATATTTAAATCCTGTTATTTTTTCTTTGGCCTTAGGATATCTTATTATAAAACCATATAAATGGGCATTATCTTTCATCCACTTAAATTCTATGCATTCTTCAAATTTGTTGTAATCCTTATTTGAACCCATTACATCGATAGCAAAACCAGTTTGGTGTTCAGAATGTCCAGGTCTAGCTGACACTAAATCAGCATATTTTTTTCCTTTTGTTTTAACATAGTAATTATATAAATTATTTTGATATTCATAATCTCGAAAAGCTGAAACAACAATTATGTAATAACCTAGTTTGTTTGCGTCGTGACTAAGACGTTCAAAGTTTGTTTTAACTTTTTCTCTTACTAGTTTATTTTTATTTGCGTACTTTAAATTGATTGGGACTAGATTGTTTGGAATAAAATTGCTTGGTAGTTTATTGTTTTTATTAACTAAAACTAAAATATCATTTGGATTTTTAATATATTTAATGTCTTTATAGAATTGTTCTTTCATAAAAAAGTGCCTCCTAAATACTAATACAATAAAGATAATAAAAACAATGGTAAATATATATTTATATTTTTTCATATCTTATCAATACATTATATGAAGGTAATAAAAAAATAGGACGTTGTCCTATTTTATGTACAGTTCGTAATATTCATCAAAAGTTATATCCATTTCATAAATCTTTTTAGCCACTTCTTTTCCAACATATCTGTAATGCCAAGGTTCAAAAATGTAGCCAGTAATATGTTCTTTATTTTCTGGATATCTTAATATAAATCCATATAAATGAGCGTTATCTTTTGTCCATTCATATTCTTCTGTTTGTCCAAAGTCATCTAATATTGAGCCGTATGCTGAAATATCGAGTGCTAAACCAGTTTGATGTTCGGAATGTCCAGGTCTAGCAGAAAATGTGTCTGCTTCTGCTTGACCGTGAGTGTTTGAATAATTATTATATAATTCACTTTGGAACTCATGGTCACGGTATGAAGAATTAATTATTAATGAAAGTCCTAATTTATCTGCTGCATGCCACATATCAAGAAAGTTATCCAACACTTCTCGTTTAATGCTATGCCCATCATAAGCATATTGAAGGCTAATTGGAACAAGATCATCAACAACATAATTTTGATCTAATGCATAGAATTTATTTACTAATATTAAATTATCTTTTGAAGTGTCAGTTTTTTTAATATTTGTATAAAATTCTTTATCGGCTCCAGCATTAACAATGCTAATAACATCACTAAGATTACGTTCTTTGTTATCTGCTTTGTATTTAAGATATGCTTCTAATTTTTCTTCAACGAAATATTTTTCTTTAATTATTGGCATTACTTGATCGCTATAATCATTTTCTAATAAAAAGTTAATTGTATCTTCATTTGATTTTTCTGTAATAATAGTTATTTCTTCTTTAGAATAACCAACTTCTTTTAATTTATATTGGTTACTGTTTTTATATTGAATATACCTATAACCACCATAAATAAAACTTACCATTATTAATAAATACAAAAATTTTCTTATCTTCATTTATCATCACCTAATAAAATTATAACCTTTTTTTTAAATGATTGCAATCCAAATCATTAAATGTGACAAAATAACATAAAGTGTATTGAGGTGAATTATGAAAAAGTTATTAATGATATTAACAATGGTTTTAATGTTGATATTACCGTTTAATTCAGTTATTGCAGAAGATGGCTTGGCTACTTCAGCGTCTAGTGCTATATTGATGGAGGCAAGTACTGGGAAAATAATATTTGAAAAAAACCCACATGAAAAATTAGCGCCTGCTTCAATGACTAAAATGATGACAATGCTTTTGATTATTGAAAGTATTGAAAAAAATGTTATTGGTTGGAATGATGTTGTTACTGTAAGCGAGAATGCCTCTAGTATGGGTGGAAGTCAAATATTGCTTGAAACTGGTGAAAAAATGAATGTTCGTGATTTGTTTAAGGGTATTGCAATTGCTAGTGGAAATGACGCTTCAGTTGCGCTTGCAGAACAAATTTATGGAACGGAAGCAAGTTTTGTTTCGATGATGAATAAGAGAGTTAAAGAACTAGGACTCAAAAATACACATTTTAAAAATGTTCATGGTCTTGATGAGGCTAATCATTATTCAACAGCTTATGATATGGCGATGATTGCTAAAGAACTTGTTAAGCATGATGAGGTTTTAAAATACACATCTACTTATGAAGATTATTTAAGAATTGATAGTCCAAGAAAGATTTGGCTAGTTAATACTAATAAACTAGTACGTTTTTATGACGGAGTTGATGGTTTGAAAACTGGTCATACTGCAGAAGCTGGATATTGCTTGACTGCTACTGCTAAAAAAAATATTA
>CAYXLG010000016.1:0-19664 GCA_964465805.1 uncultured Muribaculaceae bacterium | reverse complement strand
TTCATCAGTACACGAACCTGTAATTGAAAAACCAAAAGTTGAACCACAAATAACTAAAGAAATCGAACCTAAACCAAAAGTTGATTTAAAGATAGAGAAGAATGTTGAAGATATAACAACAACCAAGAATAAGAATCAGATTACTGACGATCAATTCTTTGATGATTTCTTTGCTGATGATTAAAATTATTTAAATATAAACTTTTTAACCCCATTTTATTATTTGTCTAACATATAATGAAGTAGGGTGGTAGATATGTTATCAAATATTTCTATGTCGGAGTTTCTCAAACGAAAACCAGAAGGGCAGATTGTTGATATAAGAAGTATTCAAAGTTATAATAATAATCATATCCCTGGAGCTAGAAATATACCAATTGAAAAGTTATTAAGTGAACCACATAAACATCTAAATAAATTTGAAATTTATTATATATATTGTCAAAGTGGTGCTCGTAGTATAGCAGTGTGCAAACAATTGTTGCGACTAGGATTTAAAGTTATTAATGTAGAAGGCGGATATGAAAGCTGGATATTGGAAAGGTAAGAAAATTCTTACCTTTTTTTGTATTATAAAATATTTTTTTGCATACCTTGTGTTTTATATATGATATAATAAAAGTAGTAAACAATTAAAAATGTAATATTATTAGAAGTAGGAGGGTAATATGGAATATGTAATTGTAGTACTATTAGTACTTATTATAATATTAGTAGTAATTTCTCTTTCAAAAAATATTAACGAATCTAATATTACTGAGAGATTAGGAAAATTAGAAACTACTATAATTAAAGAAATAGGTGATTTTAAGAGTGATTTCAGCCGTGATTTAATGGAAGATTTTAATCAATTAAACGATAAAATTGAGTATCGTTTAAGACTAATAAATGAAAGAGTTAACGAACGTCTTGATGAAAACTTTGAAAAAACCAATAAGACATTTACATCAGTATTAGAAAGATTAGCCAAAATAGATGAAGCTCAGAAAAAAATAGATGTTTTATCAAATGACATCGTTTCATTACAAGGCGTTTTAACAGACAAAAAATCTAGAGGAATATTTGGGGAGGTCAATTTAGCACATATAATGAGTAGTGTTTTTGGTGATAATAATGATAGAATATATCAATTACAATATTCATTTGAAAATGGAACAATTGCTGATTGTGTCTTGTTTGCACCAGAACCACTTGGGCAAATAGCAATAGATGCAAAATTCCCTCTTGAAAATTACCAAATGATGGTTAATAGGGAAAACTCAGAAATAGTTCGTATGAAAGCAGAAAAAGTTTTTAAACAAGATATGAAAAAACATATTGATGATATTGCAAACAAATATATTATTGCAGGAGTAACAACCGATCAAGCAATTCTATTTTTACCAGCAGAAGCTATATTTGCTGAAGTGAATGCCTATCATCAAGATATAATTGATTATTCATATAAAAAGAAGGTTTGGATTACATCTCCTACAACTTTGATTAGTACACTTACAACTATCCAAATTATAATAAAAAATATCGAACGTGATAAATATGCTTCAATTATCCACCAAGAATTAAAAAGTTTAGATGTCGAATTTAAACGTTATAAGGATCGCTGGGATCGTTTATCAAGAAGTATTGATTCGGTTAGTCGAGATGTTAAAGATATACATACTACTACTGATAAAATAACTAAGAGGTTCAATTCTATTAATCAGGTGGAAATGGAGATAGGCCATGAAAGTGACAAATAAATTTAATAAATTATTATTGATTGTTGTTAGTTGTATAAGTATCTATTTAAACATTATATATATAAAAAATAATAATCTAACCAGATTACTTATATCATTATCTATTATACCTTTAATGATATTACCATATCTTTTAAATAATTTTTTAAAATATAAGTTAACAGATAGTACAATCACTATTTATCTATTATTTATATTTGCATCTATCCTTTTGGGATCATTATTTAATTTTTATGACAAAATCCCTATTTATGATAAAATTATGCACTTTACAACTGGTTTCTTATCTTCTATGCTGGCACTAATAATTTTAATAAATTTTAATAAATATGATGATAATAATATTAGATTTAATTTAATATTTATGGGAGCAATTACTTGTACAACAGCACTCCTTTGGGAAATATTTGAGTATGTATCTGATTTTATATTTTCAGGTAATGCACAGCGTGTTTTAGAAACTGGTATTCATGATACAATGCAAGATATGATTTTCGCATTATTAGCCTTTCTTATTTTTGGACTATTATATTGGATTGAAAAAAGGATGAATTTGAAATTAATTATAAGTAATTTTATAGAAGAGGTGTGTTTGAATGAGAGAAAAAGAACTAATTAAAAAGTGGAAAGAATTAAAAAAAATCATTGAAGAAAACGAAAATAAGTTTACAAGTAAAATTGAAGCATCTGAACAGTCAAGTAAAAGTAAAGGTCAAATTTATGGTGGCAGAACTAAAACAATTGGTACTCATCCGAGCACTGGTAATTTTTACAAAGTATCTAAAGACCCTGAAAATCACAAGGGTTATGCATCTGCATTACTGCTTGGTTTGTTGACATTTGTTTTTCAAATTTTATTTATATCAATTGTATATATAATTATTAAATAACCGAAATTAGAGGAAATAACACTCCTCTTTTTTTAACCTCTTAGTGTATATAAAAGGTATATATTCTAATAATAATATAAGGTACATAAATAAAAAAGGGGTGACTATAATTTTAGTAATAATAGAAAACAGACAATTACTTTCAAAAATTATAAGTAGTTTTGATAAGTCAAAAGTTAAATATACTACAAATCCAAGTGATGATTATCAATATTTATTAGTGGCTGAATTAAACCAAAGAATAATAAAAAAAATTAAAGAAAACATTGCTGACAATAAAAAAATAATATTTCTTATTTATTTAGAAGAATATAAAATTCACAAATATCATAATTCAAAATCTTTACAAGCTATTAAATATAATAATTTATTATTATCGGTATTAAGTAAATGTTATTTAGTAATTACTAGTCTTCCTTTTTTTAGAGATTATTTAAATAAAAAAATTAAAACAAAAACGGTTGTTATCCAGAAAGAAAATCCTAGATTAATTGAATTAAAAAAATTAAGAATGTTAAAAAATACTTGCTTGTTTATTGATTATAATTATACTCAATTAATTAATATATTTGATTTTGCTAATAATTATCCTAAAATAAAATTTCAATTGTTGGGTTATGTTCCAGATTATTTATTATCATCTAAACAAATTAATATTATTCATAACTTACCTAGAAATATCGAACTAATTAAAAGTTGTGATTTAATCGAATACCTTGCTTTAATAAGAAAAAATAATATTATTGTTTACTGTGAAGATGATATTAGAAACTTTAATCATTTATTATATATCATTTTAACTAAAAGAAAACTGTTGATAAAAAATTCAACTTTATATAATAAATATTTTATTAACAGTAAAAACATGTATTTATATAATGATTCAAAAGATATTATCACAAAGTTAAAGAAAATATTAAATAATTCAGTATCAAATATAAGTACCGATGCTTATTTATTAATAAGAGACAATAAACAAGGAAAATTTGGCAAGATATTTAAAAAAAATTAAAAATAGACTATATTTTATCCCATATTTGCTCTATAATATAATTATGAGGTGTAAAAATGGATGATCAAATACTAGAAATTTTAAAACAAGAAAAGAAAGCCATCTCAGCTAATGAGATTAACGATAAATTGGGAAAAACAACAATCGAAGAGTTTAAAGAAGTATTGAAGACTTTAGTAAAATTAGAAGATACACTAAAAGTATATCGTACTAAAAAAGATAATTATATGTTATTTAATAATAGTCATCTTCGAGTTGGGCGTTTAATTGTTAATAGAAAAGGTTTTGGTTTTGTTGATATTGAGGGCGATGAAGATATTTATATTCACGGTTCAAATATGAATGGTGCAATTCACGATGATACCGTTGTTGTTGAAATAATTAATATTAAAGGATTACAAATGGAAGGTCGCATCGTTAAAATTGTTGATCGCAAATTAAAACAATTAGTCGGAGAATTTTATTATAAAAAAGGAAAAGGCTATATAGATCTTGATGATGAAAAAGTTAAACTAAATATCGAGATAGATAAAAAACATACTTTAGGGGCAATGAATGGTCATAAAGTTTTAGTTAGAATTACTACTCGTATAAATAATAATAATTATCGCGGACAAGTAATTAAAATACTAGGTCATAAAAATGACCCTGGAGTTGACATTATGTCAATTGCTATGAAATATGATATTGATGATGTTTTTCCAGACGATGTTATGAAGGAAACGGAGGCCATAAAAACCGAAGTTACACCTGACGAAATAGTGCATCGTAAAGATTTAAGAGATGAAGTGATTTTTACGATTGATGGAGCAGACACTAAAGATATTGATGATGCATTATCGTTGAAAGTTTTAGATAATGGTAATTATTTATTAGGTGTTCACATAGCCGATGTTAGTTATTATGTTCGTGAAAACAGTCGTATTGATGAAGAAACATATAAACGTGGAACAAGCGTTTATTTAGCAGATCGGGTTATTCCGATGATACCACACAAATTGTCAAATGGGATCTGTTCCTTAAATCCAGGAGTTGATCGTTTAACTGTTTCTTGTGTTATGGAAATTAATAATAATGGTGACGTAGTTGATTTTGATATATTTGAAAGTGTTATTTGTTCTAAAAAGCAAATGACTTATGACGCAGTTAATCAAATTCTTGAAGAAAACATAATCCCAGAAGGTTATGAAAATTATGTGCAAGTATTAAAGGAAATGCGTGATTTATCATTAATACTTCGTAAACATAAAGAGAATAGAGGATTTATTGATTTTGATATTGATGAATCAAAAATAGTTGTTAACGATAAAGGCGAAGCAATCGATGTTGTTCTTAGAGTTCGTGGAACCGGGGAAAAAATAATAGAAGACTTTATGATTGTTGCTAATGAAACAGTAGCAACTACTATTTATTTTATGGAATTGCCTTTTGTTTATCGTATTCATGGTAAACCAAATGAAGAAAAGGTTACTAGTTTCTTAGATTTCATTAAAGTATTAGGTTATAAAGTTGATGTTAAGAAGAAAGACTACACACCTAAAACAATGCAATATATTCTAGATAGTTTGAAAGATAAAAAAGAGTTTCCTACTTTATCAAAATTAATGCTTAGAAGTATGCAAAAAGCTGTTTATGATAAAAATAATATCGGACATTTTGGTATTGCAAGTAAATGTTATACACATTTTACATCACCTATTAGAAGATACCCAGATACAACCGTACATAGATTGCTTAGAACTTATTTATTTAAAAAACAAATAAATGAAGATGTAGTAAATTATTGGGATAATCGATTAACATTTTTGACGGAACATACTTCTAAAAAAGAAAGAGATTCAATTGAATGTGAACGAGAAGTAACGGACATGAAAAAAGCTGAATACATGATGAAACATATTGGCGAAAAGTATACAGGAGTTATTAGTAGTATTATGAGTTTTGGAATGTTTGTTGAACTTCCTAATTTGATTGAGGGTCTAATTAGAATTGAAGATTTAATTGATGATCATTATGTATTTGATGAAATTACTTTTTCATTAAGGGGTGATAAAAATAAACGTGGTTATCGCTTAGGTGATAAAGTAAATATAATTGTTAAAAATGCTTCAAAAGAAGCTAAAACAATTGACTTTGTAATTGATTATGATGTTAATAAAAAGGTAGAAAATTAATATAATAAATTGTTATTTAACATGTAGTGGGGGTAAAAATAAAATGAACAAACTAGAACAAAATATTATAGATTTATTAAAATCAGAGAAAAAAGAATTGACCACAGAAGAAATTGCTAAAAAATTAAACATTAGTCAGAATGATGTGTTTAGTAGTTTAAAGAGTTTACAAGAAAAATTAAAAGTAAAATTTAATTTAGATGGAACCTACAAATTATTAGATTATAAAAATTTTAAAATAGGAATTGTTAATATTAATCATAAAGGAGTCGGTTTTGTTAATATTGGAAATAAAGAAATAAGAATTCCAAAACATAAATTAAATGGTGCTATTCAAGGGGATACAGTATTAATTAGTATTCAAAAAAATAATAATAGAAAACTAGAAGGAAAGGTTTTGGAAAGGATTACTCCTGATTTTGGATTAATAAGAGGTGTAGTATATTTTAAAGATAAATTTGCATACGTTAAAAGTAATGATTTAAGATATCAAGAGGATATTAAAGTTAATAATCCTAATGGTATTATCGATGGAAGCAAAGTGCTATTTAAAATAATTGATCATGACATAAATAATAATAATAATAATAATGTTGCTCAAATTGTAAAAGTTTTGGATTATAAAAGAAATATTGGAATTGATGTCATATAACTAGCAAAAAAATTAGGGATAAAAGATTCTTATCCTGATAAAGTATTAGAAGAAGCCAAAAAACTTCCGAGTGAAGTTAAACCAATCGACTTAGAAAATAGACGTGATTTAAGAAATGAATTAATATTTACAATTGATGGAAATGACGCTAAAGATTTAGATGACGCAATATCATTAAAAATAAATGAACGTGGTAATTATGTTTTGGGTGTTCATATAGCTGATGTTAGTCATTATGTGCCACTTACTAGTGAAATTGGAAAAGAGGCCTACAAACGTGGAACAAGTGTTTATTTAATTAATCACGTAATACCAATGTTACCTAGAAAACTATCTAATGGAATTTGTTCATTAACTGAAGGTGTTGATCGCTTAACTTTAACTTGTGAAGTTGAGTTAACTAAACAAGGTAAAATTGTTAACTATGATATATTTGAAAGTGTTATTAATTCAAAAAAGAAAATGACTTATTCTGAAGTTAATAATATATTAGAAAAAAACAAAATTGTACCAGGTTATGAACCGTATGTTGATACTTTAAAAAATATGTTAAAACTTTCGCAATTAATAAGAAAACAAAAAGAAAAGCGTGGTACCATTAACTTTGGTATTAATGAAACTTATATTAAAGTTAATGAAAATGGTGAAGCAGTCGATGTTACTCTTCGTGTTCGAGGCGAAAGTGAAAAAATAATTGAAGATTTTATGATATTAGCAAATGAAACAGTTGCCGAGTATATTTGTGATCTGGATTTACCATTTCTTTATCGCATTCATCCTAGTCCAGATGAAGATAAAATAAATAAGGTTATTGATTTTATTGCTTCAATAGGTTATGAAATAAAAAAGCAATCAAATGATAATGATTTTGATTGTGCCAAAACATTACAAATGATTTTGGAAGAATTAAAAGATAATCCTGATTTTGTAATTATATCTAAAATATTAATAAGGTGCATGAAAAAAGCCAATTATTCATCAAAAAATGAAAAACACTTTGGCATTGCTAGTGAAGGCTATACCCATTTTACAGCACCAATTCGTCGATATCCTGATTTGGTAGTTCACCATTTATTAAAAAAATATATTATTGAAAAAAATTATAACTTGAATGATCTAAAGGAAATTGAAAAAAAATTAAATAAGATAGCTAAACATATATCAACAAGAGAAACTGTTGCTAATAATTGTGAACGAGAAGTTATTAAAATGAAACAAGCTGAATATATGGGAAAACACATTGGAGAGGAATTTGAAGGATGGGTTAGTAATATAACTAGTAGTGGTATGTATGTTCAATTAGAAAATTTAATTCAAGGATTAATTTCTGCAAATAAATTAGAAGATGATTTTGTTTATGATCCCAAAACAATCACATTAACATCAGTTAATTATGATTTGGTATATAAAATTGGGTCTCATGTAAAAATAGTAGTTGAAGAGGCCAATAAAGAAAAGAGAATGATTGGATTTTCACTTGCTAAAGAAAAAGAACTTGTAAAAACTTATAAATTAAAGTGAGAGGAGAACTATGAAAAAAACAATTATAACAATAATATTAATGTTTTTTGTTGTAAGTTGTTTTAAAAAAGAAGTTGAAGTTAAAAATAAAGTTAAAGAAGATAAAAAAGAATATATGGTGTCAATGATTATGGCGGGGGATGCTTTAATTCATGACGCTGTTTATAATGATGCTTATATTGGTGACAATAAATATGACTTTAATTATATGTTTGAATATATAAAACCTATAGTTCAAAATCATGATTTAGCATTTTATAATCAAGAAACAATTATTGGTGGGAAAAAATTAGGGCTATCAACATATCCTAGGTTTAATTCACCAGAAGAAATAGGAGAGGCACTTATTAATACTGGTTTTAATTTAGTTAGTTTAGCCAATAACCATAGTTTAGATAAAGGTGAGCAAGGTATTATTAATTCAAATAAATATTGGCGAACTAGAAATGTAATGACCAGTGGAACTTATGATTGTTTTGAAGATCAAAATAAGCCAATCATTAAAACTAAAAATAATATTAGTTATACTTTATTATCATATACGACTAGCACTAACGGACTTCCTGTACCTAAAGGTAAAGAATATTTGGTTAATGTTTATAGTGATGAAAAGGTTAAACAAGATATTCAAAAAGTTCGTGATCAAGTTGATGTTATAATTGTATCTATGCATTGGGGAGTAGAATATATTCATAGTCCAAATAGTGAACAAAAAAGAATTGCTAAGTATTTATCAGAACTTGGTGTTAATATTGTGGTTGGGCATCATCCTCACGTTGTTCAGCCAATTGAATTTATTGATAATACTTTAGTTATTTATTCTCTTGGTAATCTTATATCAGCTCAAACTGGACTTAATAAATTAGTAGGAATGTTAGTTTCTATTGACATTATTAAACGTGATATTAATGATGATATAATAATTGATATTCAAAATATAAGAAGTGAACTAATTTATACCTCATACTATAAATATAAAAATTTTAAAGTGGTTCCGTATAGTAAATTAAATAATGATATTCTTCCAAACTACGAAGAAAAATTAAAGCCATATATTAAATTAATAAATGAATATGAAGAAAACATTCAAGTAAATAGTGAGATGTAAGGAGTTGATAAAATGATTGAAATTAGAAATCGACAAGTTCATTATAATTATGATATTATTGATACCTTTGAAACTGGGATTGTATTAAAAGGGACTGAAATCAAATCGATTAGAAACGGTGCTATTAATTTAAAAGATAGTTATGCCATTATTAAAAATAATGAATTATTTTTATTAAACATGCATATTAGTCAGTATAAACGAGGAAATATTTTTAATCATGATGAAACAAGAACAAGAAAATTATTAATGCATAAAAAAGAAATTGTAAAATTAAATAATCTAGTAACAACTGAAGGTTTTACTCTTGTACCTTTAAAATTATATTTTAAAGGAAATAAAGCTAAAATATTATTGGCGCTAGCAAAGGGTAAAAAGACTTATGATAAACGTCAAACAATTAAAGAAAGAGATATAGCAAGAGAAATACAAAAAGAACATAAAGAGTATTTCAGATAAAACCATTAATGGTTTTTTTATTTGATTAATGATAATAGTCATTACCAAAATTATTTTCGAGCATATTTTATAGAAATGTTTGAAAGGGTGATGATTATGAAAAGGTTATATGATGATGCTAAAAACATAACTATTAAAGATCCTGCTGCTAGAAATGTTATTCATGTTATACTTTTATATCAAGGATTTCATATTTTAATATTTCATCGTATTGGTCATTTTTTTTATAATATAAAATTATATTTTATTGCTAGACTAATATCACAAATTGGAAAGTTTATAACAGGAATAGAAATACATCCAGGTGCTAAAATAGGTAATAGACTATTTATAGATCATGGAATGGGGGTCGTGATTGGAGAAACGGCAGTTATAGGAGATGATTGTATTATTTTTCATGGGGCTACTTTAGGAGGAACTGGGAAAGATATTAATAAACGACACCCAACTTTAAAAAACAATGTAATAGTTGGTTGTGGAGCACAAATATTGGGTAATATTACAATAGGTAATAATGTTAAGATAGGTTCTAATACTGTGGTATTAAATGATATTCCCGATAATTCTACTGTAGTTGGAGTAAAAGGAATTATCTTGAAATAATGTTTATTATTATTTATTTTTCATATAATGTTAGCAGTAAATATTTTGTTTACAAAAATGAAGAAGAATGCTATAATCTACATATGGGGTTGCTTGGTTTCGACAGGAATATAAGAATTTAAGTGGCAAGCCGGAGGTACACGTTACGTACAAAACAAAAATAACTGGAAACAGAAAACAATTAGCTTTTGCTTAATTTAGAATAGCGAAAGGCTTCTATTATTCTTTGCTCGTGGGAATTTTAGAGGCACGATTTAACGGGCTATATTATTACCTTGCCTAGTGTTAATAATGAAATTTATAGGCTTACTAATAGGGTATTTGTTAGTTGTTACTCTTATTAGGACATTTCACAATTAACTATGCTTGTAGAAGCTTAGATCACTGTATTTTTGGACAGGGGTTCGATTCCCCTCAGCTCCACCAAAAATGTTAAATCGGTTCTTTGTCAAACAGTGAGGAAAAACAAATTTTTATGACAAAAGCCTAATATAAGAAGCGTAAGATTTTATGCTTCTTTTAATATGAATAAAAGATGAAAAATTAGGAATATAAGATAAAAAAAATTAATGATTTTACAAGTTTTTTCTTTTATAAACCCACCATAACATAAATTATCATCAAATTTTATGTTTCGAGTAATTTATAGAAACAATAAAAAAAGGAAGTTTTTTCTGCCTTTTTTTATTTGTCAATTGAAAATGAGTTTAGATAATTAATATTATTAACTCCTTATGAACATTTGAGTCCAATATAAATTGCCGTTATTGTCTTTTGCAACACCTACACCAATTTGATTATATATATAGTTTAAAATATTTGACTTATGTCCTGAAGAATTCATCCATGTGTTCATAACCTGTTCAGCAGTTTTTTGACCACTTGCAATGTTTTCTGCAGCTGCAGTAAAATGAATATCAAAGGATCTAATCATATTAAATGGTGTTCCGTAAGTAGGTGAATTATGTGAAAAATAATTTTTCTTTACAAAATCTTCTGATTTAAGTCTGGCAACACGGCTTAATTCGTTGTTTTCAGCAAGTGGTGATCGTCCTGCTCTTGATCTTTCATTATTAACTAAACGGATTAATTCGGTTTCTAATGATCTTATGTCGTTAGAAACACTAGGACCAATATTAGTGCTAGGAATATTAATTGTTTGCCCTGGTAAAATAAGTGATGAATTCGTAAATTGTGGGTTTACATCTATTAGATTATTTAATTTAACTCCATATTTTGTAGCAATTTGCCACATGGTATCCCCAGGCATTACTATATAAGTAGAATTATTGTTGCTAGGAATATTTATTGTTTGACCCGGTAAAATAAGATTAGGATTAGTAATTTGAGGATTAGCACTTAATAATTTATTTAATTCAATTCCATGCATTGTTGCTATTTTCCATATGGTGTCTCCTGATTTAATCGTATAATTTGACATTACAATACCACCTTTCTATTATTTATATAAATATCATTATAGTATATGAGTTAATGTGATTTTAGAACCATATAGTTTGAATAACAAATCTTTAACTGTTTATACTAAAAAACAAGGGAGGAATTTTATGTTTGATGATATAGATTTTTCAGATAATAATGTAGATGCTGATACCAACTTAGCAGACCTTGACACCTCAAGACTCGATAGTATCGAAGTTGATGTAAATACAGGAGATATTGGCACTGGGGATGATGATGAACCTAGTTTGTTTGCTGCTAATAATTTACTTAAAAAAACCTCTGTTAATTTATCGCGCGCTGAGGCAATGGTGGATGAAAATCCCCTTAGAACTGAAAAAACAGCAGAGTTAGAAAGAAGAGAAACTGAGGATACTGAATAAGGAAATCAACTTAAATGTTGATTTTTTTATTTGAATATTAATTTGTTCTGTAAATATAAAGTAATAACTGTTGTAATTACTTGAAAAAGCAAGTAACAAAAGATATAATAACAGTATATATATAACTATTATAATTTTAAATATAAATGAAGGTGATTTATATGTTTGAAAGAGGTAATCAATTAAAGGGTTATATACAACGAGAAGTGAAAAAAACGCCAATGCATTCCAATTATGCCTATAATTATTATTTTTGTAGGAGTTTTTTAGAGCGACTATATAATAACGGAGAAAAATTTATTTTAAAAGGTAGTTTTTCACAATTTGCTAATTTAAAAAAATTCACAAGACCAATAACTGACATTGATATTGTAACTTTTGAAAATTTAAAAGATGCTAAAGATATGATAGATCATACTTTATCAGAAGACGGAAAAATAAAGTTTGTATTGAAACAACGCTTTGAAACAACTAATTCGACAATTAATTATCGGGTACTGTGTATTTTTGATACAATTCAACATCTAATAAATTTTGATTTAAGAAAAGAAGAAATTTTAGATTTTGAAAAGATGGAATTGCCCATACTTTTTTCTAAAGATAAATCATTCGATGTTAATTCAATCAGTTTAGAAGAACATCTTTCTAATAAATTATATATATGTTTTTTGAACTTGCAACTTTACAATAAAACAGGTAAACAATTTAGAAGATTTAAAGATTTTTATGATATTTATTCTATCCTTAAATATGGTGATATAGATATTGATAAAACCAAAGATTTATTAAATCATAGAGTAATTAATGATGATTTATTAAGTTCCTATCAATTTGATGATAAATATTTTAATAAGGAATTTGTTGAAACTAACAAAGCACTTTGGGTTAATGATAGTAAAAAATATGAATTTAAAAGTGATGTAATGTTTGAAGAAGCAGTTGAACTTACTAATGAAATTATATTAGGTAGTAAAAGAAAATAATATTTTCTGCAAATAAAAGATATAGGATTACCTTTTCAGTATAAAATAACAGTGTGAAGTTTAGGAGTTAATAATGTGGATAATAACATTAAGAATGTATATAATTCCCATAGGATTTATTTCTTTATTAATGTTTTAGAAAATAAATCACTTTTGTATATAATATGATGTTTTATATCAGTGTAATATTTCAAGTATAAATGACTTGATAATTAATATTGTTGTAAATTTTAATATAAAATGGTATTATTATATTAGAAAGGGAAATATTCCCATTAATTGTGTAATGATTAGGAGTGAAATAATGAACGCTAAACAGTTAAAAGATTTAAACTCAACTGATACTATTGAAGAAAATTTTATAATAATAATGGCTAATTATATGGATACAATAATTGATCAAGCTTCCAAATATGACAATAAAGAAATGTATGAAAAATACATAAATCAAATTTCTGACAAATTGTCTAAGTTGTGTAAATTATCGGTTGAAAAAAATGATATCATTCGTGTTCCAATTCAAAATGTCAAAAAGAAATTAAGAAAAAAAACAAAAAAAGAAAGATATAAAAAAATGGGGTATTGATATGAGTTGTGATGAATTAAATAAATTAAAACAAATAATTACTCAAGAAGAAGAAGTTTTTGATAGTATAGTGTCTGATTTAGATAAAATGGCAAAATTAAATGATGACGAAAATATATTAGGTAATATTAAACATATTAAATTTTATTTACAAGCAACAAAACGCAATAGTGTCAAAAAAGCAGAAATAGTTAGTGATGTAATAGAGAGGGAAGAATTAAAGAAAAGTTTTTCAGTTATTAGACCTAAAAGTAGGTAATGATTTCATATTGTTACTTTGTTTTGACAAATTTTAATCATAATGTTATAATTATCTAGCAAAAAACAAAAAGGTGGTTTTATGAAAATAAAAAGCGTAGACTTAGTTATTAGTGCAGTTAGAAGAAGTCAATATCCAACAGATGAATTACCGGAGTTTTTACTTGTGGGTAGATCTAACGTTGGTAAAAGTAGCTTTATAAATACAATAATAAATCGTAAAAATTATGCTCGTACTTCTTCAAATCCAGGAAAAACACAAACTATAAATTTTTATTTAGTTAATGAAAAATTTTATTTTGTTGATGCTCCTGGATATGGTTTTGCTAAATTGTCAAAAAAGCATCAAAAGAAGTTTGGTTTGATGATGGAAGATTATTTGACTAATCGTGAACCATTAAAGCAAGTGTTTATGTTGATTGATTTTCGTCATAAACCAACTAGTGATGACATAATGATGTATAATTTTTTAAAGCATTATAAAATACCAGTGACAATTGTGGCTACTAAAGCTGATAAAATTGGAATTACATCTCATCAAAAACAAAGAAATTTAATTTTAGATGAATTAGATTTAGTTGTTGGTGATGATTTTATTGTTTTTTCAAATGTAACTAAAGAAGGTCGAGAAGAAATATATAATAAGATCGAAAGAATAATATAATAATCCCATAATTAAATATTTCACATAAAATATTTAAGGTGATACTATGAAAATTATTCTTGATGGTGAAGATATTAAAATTTATTTAAATAAAGAATATACCAAAATAACAGATATTAATAATATTGCAGAATTAGAAGAATATCTTAGCAAGATATTCTTTAGATTAAAAAAAGAATATAAGATTGAAATAGTGGGTTATTATGAATTGAAAATATTATATGACAAATTTTATGGCTTTATAATAATTTTGAAAAAGCATGATTTTGAGTATTCTGATTTATTTGAAAGTCAAATTGATTTAGATTTAACAATTAATAAAACTAATTTTTTCTTATATGAAATAGATGATTTATTTGTAATTGAAAATAAAATAATGAAAAATGCAACAATATACATATATAAACAAAAATTATATCTAAAACTAATATCGGATATTCCAACTTTAGAGATGGGAAAATTAATGGAATTTAGTAATCTTATTTATGGTGACGAAGTAAATAAAATCATTAATAAGGGTAAAACAATATTTATATGAGTGTATATTAATACACTTTTTCTTAATGTTAATGAAAGAGGTGTTAGAGTATGAAAAAACCTGTAGTCGCACTTGTTGGGCGCCCAAATGTTGGGAAATCAACATTGTTTAATCAAATTGTCGGAAAAAGGATTTCTATTATAGAAGATATTCCTGGAATAACTCGCGATCGTATTTATGGTAACGTTAGTTTTTTGAATTATCAATTTCATTTAATTGATACAGGAGGAATAGATATATCAAATGAACAATTTAATGAAATAATAAAAGTTCAAGCTGAGTTAGCAATTGATGAAGCCGATATTGTTTTATTTGTTGTTGATGGAAAAGAAGGTTTAACTGCTAATGATTATGTTGTTAGGGACATGTTACTTAAATCTAATAAAGAAGTTATTGTAGTTATTAATAAAAGTGATACAAAAAAATATAAACAAAACATGTATGATTTTTATGAATTAGGATTTGAAACGTATGTTCCTGTTAGTGGTGAACAAAATAGTGGTATTTATGATTTGTTAGAAATAATTACAAAAGATTTTAAACAATACGAAGAAGATGAAACTGATGATGGTATTGTTAGATTTTCAATTATAGGAAGACCTAATGTTGGTAAAAGTAGTTTAGTTAATGCTATTTTAAATGAGGAGAGAGTTTTAGTTAGTGATCAAGCTGGAACAACCAGAGATGCTATCGACACACCTTTTACATATCATGGACAAGACTTCGTTGTCATTGATACAGCTGGAATGCGTAAACGTGGAAAAATTTATGAGAGTGTTGAAAAATATAGTTTACTTAGAGCCTTGAAAGCAATTGATCGTAGTGATGTTTGTGTTATTGTTATTAATGCTGAAGAGGGGATTATTGAACATGACAAACATATTGCTGGTTATACAATTGAGGCAGGAAAAGCTATTGTTTTGGTTGTTAATAAATGGGATACTGTAGATAATGCTGATGGAGCAATGAGGGAATTTACTAAACAAATAAGAAATAATTTTCAATTTGTACCTTATGCTCCAATTGTCTTCCTTTCTGCTCTAACAAAAAAAAGAATACATACTTTAATGCCAGAAATTATTAAAGTGTATAACAATAGTAAAAAAGAAATAAAAACTAGTTTACTAAATGATATTTTACATGAAGCTTATTATTTAAACTTACCTCCTACATATAAAGGCAAACGTTTAAAAATATATTTTTCTAATCAAGTTAGTACTCAGCCACCTACTTTTAACATTCAAGTTAACAGTAAAGGTTTAATCCATTTTTCTTATAGAAGATATTTAGAAAACAAAATTAGAGAATCATTTGATTTTGAAGGAACCCCAATTGTACTTCAATTTAAAAATAAAGGTGAAGAATAATAACAACAAAATTCCTTTTACATATACTAAATGTAGGAGGGATTTTTTTATGAAATTTACTGATAACTTTTTTAATAAAGTTGAAAGCAAAACAAAGGTAAGTAAAGAAACCATTTTAGCGCTTGCTAATAAACTTCAACAAAATGATTTGAAGGATGAAAAAACATTAAGAGAGGTAATTCAAGAATTGGGTAATCTCACAGGAAAAGAAGTTTCTAAGGAAAAAGAAGACAAAATTATTGAAGCGGTAGTTAATGATAAGGTACCTAAAGACTTAGATAATCTTATTTAATATGGTATAATACCTTGCAGGAGGGATTATATGAAAATAAATTATCAACTTAAATTAGATGAGATTATAAATAAAATTATAAATAGTGATAGTGTTCCAACGTTGTTACTTCATAGTTGCTGTGCACCTTGTAGTAGTTATGTGCTTTTATATCTATCACAGTATTTTAAAATAACTTTATTCTTTTATAATCCTAATATTATGCCAGATTTAGAATATAAAAAACGTTTAGATGAACAAATTAGATTAATAGAAACAGTTACAACCAAATATCCAATTAATTTTATAGAAGGCGACTATAATCCAAATGCTTTTTTAAACCAATCAAAAGGGTTGGAAAAAGAACCAGAAGGTTCAACTAGATGTTTTAAATGTTATCAATTAAGACTTGAACAAACAGCTAAATATGCAAGTGATAATAATTATGATTATTTTGCAACAACATTAACTGTTAGTCCTTATAAAAATGCAAGTAAGATTAATGAAATTGGTAAGTATCTTGAAAATAAATATAATATAAAATATTTAACATCAGATTTTAAAAAAAGAAATGGTTATAAAGAGTCTATAAGATTATCTGAAAAATATAATTTATATAGGCAGCATTATTGTGGTTGTCCATTTTCATTTAGTGTTAATGATTAAACAAATAGGGAAGTTATAAATAAACTTCTTTTTTTATTAATAAGAAATTTATTTTGTCAAAGTCTTAAATATATTAATGTTTTAGTATCATAACTTATGATACTTACTCATATATTTAAATGAATCAGATGAAAGTAGGGATTATATGGAAAAAATTGATATAATTAGAAGTATAACTGAGAGAACTGGTGGAGATATTTATTTAGGCGTAGTTGGAGCAGTTAGAACAGGTAAATCAACTTTTATTAAAAAAGTTATTGAAAATCTTGTTGTTCCTAATATTGTTGATGAATATGAGCGTAAAAGAGCTTTAGATGAAATCCCCCAAAGTGCTCAAGGTAGAATGATTATGACTACGGAACCAAAGTTTGTTCCGAGTAATGCAGCTAAAATTCAAATTGAAACTTTTAGTGCAAATGTAAGACTGGTTGATTGTGTTGGATATGTTATTCCTGGGGCCAAAGGATATGAAGATGAGCATGGACCAAGGATGGTTAAAACACCATGGTATGATGAAGAAATACCATTTATTGAAGCGGCAGAAATAGGAACTGAAAAAGTTATTAAGGATCATTCAAGTATTGGTATTGTTGTAACAACAGATGGTTCAATTGGTGAAATTGATAGAAGCGATTATATTGAAGCCGAGATTCGTGTCATAAACGAATTAAAAGAAATTGGGAAACCATTTATTGTATTATTAAACTCTGTTCATCCAATGCTTCCTGAAACCGAAAGATTAGCAGAAAAATTACATACTGAATATTTAGTACCAGTATTACCGGTTAGTATAGAAAATATGAGTGAACGAGATATTTATAATATTTTAAAAGAGGCTTTATATGAATTTCCAGTAACTGAAGTAAGTGTTAAAATGCCTGAATGGATTGCTTGTTTGTCACCAGACCATTGGCTTAAAAAACAATACATTGAAAAAATAAAAGAAAGTGTTATTGAAATCGAAAAAATAAGATATGTTGATAGAATTACAAATCCGTTTGTTGAGTGTGAAAATATTAGCCGTGCTTATTTATCTGATGTTGATACTTCAACGGGTGTAGTTAATGTAACACTTGATGCTCCAAGTGGACTTTATAATCAAGTGTTAAAAGAAATAATTGGAGTTGACGTTAGAAATCGTGCTGAATTATTAAGTTTATTTCAAGATTACAATGAAGCTAAACAAGAATATGATCAAATTAAAGGTGCTTTAAAAATGGTTAAACAAACTGGCTACGGAGTAGCGTCACCAACATTACTTGATATGAAATTAGATACCCCAGAAATAATCAAACAAGGAAACAGATATGGAATTAAACTTAAAGCAGTCGCACCTTCAATCCACATGATAAGAGTTGATGTTGAATCAACATTTGAACCAATAATAGGCTCTGAAATTCAAAGTAAAGAACTAATTAATCATTTAATGAAAGATAATGATCAATCACCAGGTAATATTTGGAAAAGCGAAATATTTGGTCGTAGCTTAGATGTAATTGTTAAAGAAGGTATCCAGGCTAAATTATCATTAATGCCAGAAAATGCTAGATATAAATTACAACAAACTTTATCAAAATTGGTTAATAAAGGTTCTGGTAACTTATTTGCAATTGTTTTATAAAAAAACTTCTGTGTAATAACAGAAGTTTTTAATTTTTAATCAGCACTATACATGTTATAATACATGTAATAATAGTAAAGTAATAATAAATTGATATGGAAAAGGTGGCAAATTATTAATTGTATTTTTAATGGTTTTTATTGTAAATATAGAAACAAAGATATATTTGTTAATGCAAATCATGAATTATTTAAAATAATAATTATTATTAGCCATTTCATTATAATCCGTGATATTAACTTTTTAACTTTAAATTATTTGCTTGTTTTTACTTCAATTATTTTTCTTCTCTCTGGAAATTTAATTTCTATTACTTTTATGTTTGCTTTATATTTAAATAATAGAGAAAAAACAAAAAAACTGTTGAACAAGAAATTATGAAACGTGATGCTAGAATATAAAAGTTTTTTAATATTTTATTTTCCACCATTTATAGCATCACTAATAAAATTATTTATATTATTAATTAATTTACTTGTTTTTCTTCTAATATTTTTAGATATTTTTTCAAAAATAATTAATGAAAAATTATCGTAGTTATAAGCATTGATAACAGATATACTTGTTATTATAAAAAACATTATTGTTATTATTGTAGCCATGGTTCCAATAAGCGCAATTCCGTAATGGAAACCACTAAATATAAAATTACTGTTAGAAAAATGTTTAATAGAACTATTTATGATCATATTTAAAAAAAACATTATG
>CAYXLG010000015.1:4462-20208 GCA_964465805.1 uncultured Muribaculaceae bacterium | reverse complement strand
AACATGGAAATTACCTGTCGGGTCATATGGTGGTGATTATTCTCTAAGATTAAATTTGAGTAAAGATAATGGTTTAACATACCCAAATAGATTATACGATGGTAGTGTTATTGCAAAAATTGGATTACCGCAATGGGGAACTATACTTTCTGGTAATGATATAAATATAAGATATTGGTTAATAAATAGATGGAATGATTCAGCTTATAAGACCTCTTTTGTTTTTAGCGATGGAGAAGTAAGCAGAGCTTACCCAAGCTATACTGGTGCTGCTGTTCGTCCTGTTTTTAGGCTTGATTCTAATATTGTTATTAAAAGTGGATTGGGAACTAAAAATAAGCCATATATAATAGGAAAATAGTAAAAATAAAAAACAGTCCATTTAATGGACTATTTTTTATTAAGTTTTATAATAGCTTCAATTAATCCTAGAAACAACGGATGTGCTTTAATTGGACGGCTTTTAAACTCTGGCCTGAATTGACAAGCAACAAAGTATGGATGATGTGGTAACTCAATGATTTCAATTAACTTTGTTTTTTCATCATAACCAGATATAATTAAATTATGTTTTTCTAATAAATCAGCATATTTTAAATTAAATTCGTATTTATGTCGATGCCTTTCTGTTATAATGTTTTCTTTATATAATGAGTGTGCTACAGTATCATTTTTTATTATACATTTGTAATTACCAATTCTATTATTATCACTATAACCACAATTGTTTTTTAAATCACTCATAAGATCGATAATTGGATCTTTTGCTAGTTCATCAATTTCCTTTGTAGTGGCATTTTCTAGATTACAAACATTTTTAGCGTATTCTATAATAGCCATTTGAAATCCTAAATCAATTCCTAAAAATGGAATTTTATTAACTCTTGCATATTCTATGACTTTAATTAATTCATAATTAGCTGGACCATATGGGACAACTATTCCATTAATGTTTTTAAATAACACTTTTAAGTTATTTTTGTCTTTTATTTTTTTAGTATCAATCCAATTAATTTTTACCTTAACACCTTGATGATAACCAGCATGCTTTAATGCTTCATTAACTGATATATAAGCATCTCTTAATTCGACATATTTACCGATAATAGCAATTTCAATTTCTTTATTTAAAGAGTCAACTTTAGTAATTAAATCATTCCAAACAGCTAAGTTAATTTTCTTAATTGGTAAATTAAATTGTTTCAATACAAGTTCATCAATTTTTTGTTCATAAAAGTTAAGTGGAATTGTATAAACATTCGGAGCATCAATTGCATCTAAAACATTATTTTTTGGAATACTACAAAATAATGAAATCTTTTTCTTTTGATCATCATTAAGTGGAATTGGAGTACGACAGACAACGATATCTGGTTGAATTCCTAATCCTCTAAGTTCTATTACACTGTGTTGAGTTGGCTTTGTTTTAAGTTCTCCAGATCCAAATAAAGAGGGGATAAGAGTTGTGTGAACAAACATTGATGAATCCATACCTAATTCATATCTAATTTGTCGTAATGCTTCTAATACAGCCTGAGATTCAATATCGCCAATTGTTCCTCCAATTTCAGTGATAACAATATCAGCCCCAGAAGTAGTACTCGCTTCATAAATTCTTCTTTTAATTTCATTTGTAATATGTGGCACAATTTGGACAGTACCACCGCCATATTCTCCTCGGCGTTCTTTTTCAATAACACTAGAAAAAATCTTGCCTGTAGTTATACTTGATGAATAATTCAATTCTTCATCAATAAATCTTTCATAATGCCCTAAATCAAGATCTGTTTCACTACCATCACCAGTAACAAATACTTCCCCATGTTGTAATGGTGACATCATTCCAGGATCGACATTGATATAAGGATCAAACTTTTGCATAAAAATTTTATATCCCCGTGATTTTAATAAAAGGGCAATAGAAGATGCAGTAATTCCTTTACCAATCCCTGATACAACACCACCTGTAACAAAAACATATTTTGCCATAAAATACCTCCTAAATCATAAAAAAAGCCCAGAGAGAACTCTAGGCTCTCTTTAATTATATCATGTATGATTTAAGAGATAAAGAAGTAAATTAAATCTGTTAAGTTTAATAATGTGAGTTATCAATTAATTAACAATATTGATGAAACAAATAATCCTTTTGTTAAAATGTGGTATAATATAAAAAGTTAATATTAAATGTGAGGGATTAAAATGAGTGAAATAAAAGTAAGTAAAAAAGTGATGTCTAAATTAAAAAAATTAAATGTCAAATCACTTAATATAGAAAGTGATTTATATATATTAGCTAATAAATATTTAATTAAAAATTTTATTGAAGATGATAAAGAGTATTTAGAAGAAAAAGAAAAAAAGGTTGAGGCTTTAATGAAAAAGAAAATAAATGGGACAATTCCTGTTTTTTCAAAAATTATTATTGACAATCAATTTGCTGGTTATGTTATGCCTTATATAAAAAAATCAGTCGAATTACAAGAAATAATTAATAAGAATATAAGTAAAGAAAATTTGTTTGACATAATGATAAGTCTTAGTGAAAATTTAGAGGAAATGCATAAACAAGGAATAATTTATGGTGATATTAGTGATTCTAATATTATAGTAGATGAAAAATTAAATCCTTATTATGCTGATATGGATGGTACTATTGTTGATGGTATTGGACATAGTAATATTCCTAAATTGCTTTTTGATAATAAATTTATTAATGATATGACACCAACAAAAGAATTAGATGTTTTTCTTTTGAATCTTTTATTTGTCAACTTATTAAGTAAACAAAATGTCTCAAGAATGACAAAGGAAGAATTATTAAATGTTGTAAATAATTTAGATACTTCAGACGATTTGAAAGAATATTTTAGTTTAATCCCTAATGGTGTTTATCATACTTATGCAACTAAATTATTAAAAAAGGAAATGGTTAATAAGCGTGTGAAATAGAGGTGAGAATTATATGGATAAAATAATTATTCGAGGAGCTCGTGAAAATAATTTAAAAAACGTTGATATTGAACTGCCAAAAAATAAATTAATCGTTATGACAGGTGTTAGTGGTAGTGGAAAAAGTAGTTTAGCATTTGATACCATTTATGCCGAAGGTCAAAGACGATATGTAGAAAGTTTAAGTGCTTACGCTAGACAATTTTTAGGTGGTAGTGAGAAGCCTGATGTTGATAGCATAGATGGCTTAAGTCCATCTATAAGCATTGATCAAAAAACAACTAGTAAAAACCCAAGAAGTACAGTTGGGACAGTAACTGAGATATATGATTATCTTCGTCTTTTATATGCTCGAATTGGAGTACCTTATTGTCCAGAACATAAGATTCCAATTAGTAGTCAAAGTATTGAAGAGATGGTTATTCAAATTATGAATTTGGAACCAAACACTAAATTAAGAGTTTTAAGTCCGATTGCTCATGGAGAAAAAGGAATGCATAAAGATACCTTTGAAAAAATAAAAAAAGAAGGTTTTACCAGAGTTAGAGTAAACGGTGAGGAATATGAAATTGAAGATGTACCAGAATTAGATAAAAATCAAAAACATAATATTGATATAATTGTTGACCGTTTAATTATGAAGGAAGAAATTCGTAGCCGGTTATATGAAAGTATTGAAACAGCTGTTAATATGTCTAAAGGTAAAGCCGTTATTGATGTTATTGGTGGTGAAGAAATTGTTATGAGTGAAAAGTATGCCTGCCCCCATTGTGATTTTTCTTTACCAGAACTGGAACCACGTATGTTTTCATTTAATGCACCTTTTGGAGCTTGTCCTGATTGTAAGGGATTAGGAATTAAATTAGAAATTGACATTGATTTAATTGTCCCTAATAAAGACCTTAGTATTAGTGAAGGGGCCCTTGTTCCGTTAAACCATGTTGATGATAATATTTATTTTAGTAATTTGGTAACTACTTGCAAGCATTATGGTATAGATATACATAAACCATTTAAAAACTTAAAAAAATCTGAACAAAATATTGTTTTTTATGGTTCAAAAGATGAAATTAATTTTAAATATGTTGCTAAAAATGGTAACGTAAGATATACAAAAGAATATTATGAAGGTGTTATCCATAATTTACAAAGAAGATATATGGAAACTAAAAGTACTTGGATTCGTGAATGGATTGAACAATACATGACAGAACTTACCTGTCCAACTTGTAAAGGTTCAAGATTAAATTCTGCAGTCTTATCAGTATTGATAGGTAAAAAGAATATTCATGAACTAACCAAATTAAGCATTCGAGAAATAAGTAACTTTTTTTCAAAATTAAAATTAAATAATGAACAAACAGAAATATCAAAAATTATTCTTAAAGAAATAAGTTCTAGGTTGGATTTTTTAATTAATGTTGGATTAGAATATTTAACCTTAGCTAGAACTGCTGGAACTCTTAGTGGAGGGGAAGCGCAGCGAATTAGACTAGCTACTCAAATTGGGTCGCAATTAACTGGGGTGTTATATGTTTTGGATGAACCTAGTATTGGACTTCATCAACGGGATAATCAAAAACTAATCGATTCTTTAATTAATATGAGAAACTTAGGTAACACATTAATTGTAGTAGAGCATGATACTGATACAATGTTAGCTAGTGATTATTTAGTTGATATTGGACCAGGTGCTGGATTACATGGTGGTGAGATTGTTGCTGCAGGTAAGCCCGAAGATGTTATGAAAAATGATAAAAGTATAACAGGGCGCTATTTAAGTGGTAAGGAAAAAATTTCGATTCCTAAAATACGCCGTCTTGGTAATGGTAAATTTCTTGAGGTTAAAGGTGCCAAAGAAAACAACTTAAAAAATATAAATGTCAAATTTCCACTTGGTACTTTTACTTGTGTAACTGGTGTTAGTGGTAGTGGAAAAAGTAGTTTAATCAATGAAATTTTGTATAAGGCAATTGCTTCTAATCTTTATAGGACTAAAGTTAAACCAGGTAAATTTAAAAGTATAAAAGGAATCGAAAATATTGATAAAGTTATAGAAATATCACAAGCTCCAATTGGTCGTACACCCCGAAGTAACCCAGCAACATACACCGGATTATTTGATGATATACGTGATGTTTTTTCTCTAACAAAAGAAGCAAAAATGCGCGGCTATTCTAAAGGTCGTTTCTCATTTAATGTTAAAGGTGGAAGGTGTGAAGCTTGTAAAGGAGATGGAGTTAAAAAAATTGAAATGCACTTTTTACCAGACGTTTATGTTCCTTGTGAAGTATGTGGTGGTACACGTTATAACAGTGAAACATTAGAAATAAAATATAAAAACAAAAATATTTATGATGTTTTAGAAATGCGTGTTGAAGATGCGGTTGAGTTTTTTAAAAATGTACCAAAAGCTCATACAAAATTAAGTATGCTTATTGATGTAGGACTATCATATATTAAACTTGGGCAAAGTGCACCAACTTTAAGTGGTGGGGAAGCAGCCCGCGTTAAACTTGCTAAAGAATTACAAAAAAAACCAACTGGTAAATCATTATTTATTTTGGATGAACCAACAACCGGACTTCATAGTGATGATATAAAAAAACTATTATTTATTTTAAATCGTATTGTTGACAATGGTGATACAGTTATTGTTATCGAACATAATTTGGATGTAATCAAAACAGCTGACTACATCATCGATTTAGGATTAGAAGGTGGTGACAAGGGTGGCAATGTAGTTGCTACTGGAACGCCTGAAGAAATAACCCAAATAAATGAAAGTTATACTGGACAGTTTTTAAAAACAGTATTAATAAAAGAAGATTATGAAAATTAAGTGTATCAGCACTTAATTTTTTATTTTCGTGAAGTAACTTAGTAAAATATGGTATACTATATATGGAAGGATGATGATAGAATGACACCACATATTGAAGCAAAAAAAGAAGATATTGCTAAAATAGTAATTATGCCAGGAGATCCTTTAAGAGCAAAATTCATTGCTGAAACATATTTAACAGATTATAAATTAGTAAATCAAGTTAGAGGGATGTTGGGATATACTGGTTATTATAAAAATAAAAAAGTAACTATTATGGCATCAGGAATGGGTAATCCTAGTATGGGAATTTATTCCTATGAATTATTTAAATTTTATGATGTAGACACTATTATACGTGTTGGTTCATGCGGAGCATATACTAAAAAACTAAATTTATATGATCTTATTTTAGTAAAAGAAAGTTATTCTAATTCTAGTTATGCAATTGATCAAAATGGATATGAAGGAAAGATAATTGTGTCATCTGAAAAACTAAATGAACAAATTATTAATAAAGCAAATGAACTTAATCTAAAACTCACTGTTGGAACAATACATTGTAGTGACGTTTTTTACAAAGATAATAATCCATTTAAAGAATTATATAAAAATAATAATTGTTTGGCTGTTGAAATGGAAACATTTGCTCTTTTACATAATGCAAAAAATTTAAATAAAGAAGCAACTTGTATTTTAACTGTATCAGATAATCTTGAAACTAATGAAATTACAACAAGTGAGGAGCGCCAAACAGCATTTACAGGAATGATTGAACTCGCGCTTGAATCAATATTATAAAATACCATAATTAACATATACTAAAAAAGAAGAGGTGAGTTATGAAGTACATTAAAAACTCAATTGGACCCTACAATATTCATATGATTAAAATTAATAAATTTAAAACGGTTACTGTGAGAGTAAACTTTAAAAGAAAAACAGTTAAAGAAGAATTAACTTATCGTAGTTTATTAAGTGATATTTTAACAGAATCATCAAGAAAATATCCTAATCAACGATTGCTGACGATTGCTATGGAAGATTTATATAATTTAAAATTATCTAGTAATGTTAATTTATCTGGAAACTACAGTATCATGTCTTTTATGACACGATTTTTAAATGAAAATTATACTGAAGAAGGAATGCTCGAAAAATCAATATCATTTTTAATGGATATTATTTTAGATCCTGATTTAGAAAATGACAATTTTAAAGAAGATAAATTAAAAAATGTTAAAAATAAACTAACTGAAGTTATTAAAGAAAATGAAAAAAATCCTATTTATTATGCCACTTATAAAATGTTAGAAACAATGAATGATAAAGCAATTTATGCACTTAATGCTAATGGATATATTGATGATATTGATGAAATTAATGTTGAAAATCTAACCGAATACTATAAACAAGTAATTCATAGTGATATTGTTGATATATTTATTGTTGGTGATATTGATAATAATTTAATAAAAAGAATTATAACTGAAAAATTAAATATTAATACAATTAAAAAACAAGGTGAATCACATTTTGTTAATCATGATAAATTTAGAAAACGTGCTAAAAAGGTTAGTGAAAAATATGATTCAAAACAAAGTAATTTAGTCATTGGTAGTAAAATCGAACCATTAACTGAATTTGAACGAAAATATGTTTCTTTTGTTTATAATTTTATATTAGGTGGGGGACCTGATTCTAGATTATTTAAAACAGTTAGAGAAAAAAACTCTTTGTGTTATAACATTTCATCAAGATTAAGGCTTCTGACTAATTTGTTAATAATTAATGTTGGAGTAGATAAGAAGAATATTGAAAAAACAACTAGATTAATAAGAAAAGAAATGCTTAATATTTCAAAAGGTTTATTTGAAGAAGATGAAATAGAAAAAGCTAAAGTAAATTATAAAAATGCTTTAGATGAAATAATCGATTTTCCAGCTGGAATTATAAATCATTACATAGAAAAGGAATATTATGGTAATGATACATATGAAGATAGGATTATTCAAATTAATAAGATAAATAAACAAATGATTGTTGATTTTGCTAAAAAGGTTCATGTAGATACTGTTTTTGTATTGGAAGGTGGCGAATAAAATGCATTCTGTGGAACTTAATAAACTAGACTTGCAATTATATTATGATAAACTTGATAATGGTCTAGAAGTGTATATTGTTCCTAAATTAAATGTTAATAATATTCATGTGACTTTTACAACAAAATTTGGTTCGAAATATCGTGATTTCGTACCAGTTGATGGTAAGAAAATGATCAAAGTACCAGATGGTGTTGCTCATTTTTTGGAACATAAAATATTTGAACAAAAGGATGAAGTTGAACCGTTTACATTTTATAGTGAGCGCGGTGCAGAAGTTAATGCAAGTACATCTAATTATAAAACAACTTATCATTTTTCAAGCCCATCTAATCTAGAAGAAAATTTGGAATTTTTATTAGATTTTGTTCAAAAACCATATTTTACTGATGAAAATGTTGAAAAAGAAAAAGGGATAATTGCACAAGAAATAAAAATGTATCAAGACAATCCATTTTTTGTTTTATATGAGAAAACACTTCGTAATTGTATTGTAAAACATCCAATACGTATTCCGATTCCGGGAACTGTAGAAAGTATTAATAAAATAACGAAAGAAGATTTATATACTTGTTATAATACTTTTTATCATCCTAGCAACATGTTTATAGTAGTTACTGGTTCGGTTGATCCTAAGTTCGTGTTTAATATAATAAAAAACAATCAGGATAAAAAAAGTTTTCCAAAGAAAACAGAAACAATAAAAATTAAACAATATAATGAACCAGATAAGGTAGGAAAAGAGAAAGAAACTTGTTTTATGAATGTTTCAACACCTAAAATATCAAATGCTTATAAATTTAATGTAATAAATATAAAAAATTTAACTAAGAGAAAAATAATGGATTATATGTTATTATTCTTTGATATTAAAATTGGAAATACTTCTGAATTAAATGATTTGTTAAAACAAGAACAAATTATTAATTTTAATTTAGATTATACTTTGATTGATCTTGATACTCATATTATTATAATGATTATGGCTGATACGGAAGAACCTAAAAAGTTAATAGAGATATTAAGAAAAGAACTTATAAAATTTGATATTAAAGAAGAAGAGTTTGAACGTAAGAAAAAAAGTTTTATTAGTTCTTATATATATTTAAGTGATAATATATATAGCATTAATAATAAAATAATGGGTAATATCATTAATGAAGGAAAAGTTATTACTAATGATTACGATGAAATTAAAAAATTAAGCTTCAATGAATTACAAAAAGTTATTAATAACATTAGTTTTGAAAACAATAATTATGTTATTATCAAACCTAATAAATAAACTTGCATTTATTTATTAATTATGTTAAATTATTAAGTAGTTAACTAGTTAAGGAGGAAATCATGGACGTATTATTAATTATCGTTAGCCTGTTGCTTATTGCAATTGTCCTTTTACAAAGTGGTAAAGCAGAAGGAGCATCAAGCACAATATCAGGGGGCAACGAAAGTTTATTTGCAAATAGAAAAGAAAGAGGAACAGAATTATTTATTAGTAGATTAACATTAGGACTAGGAATTGCATTTTTTGTAATCTGCTTAATAATGGGATTCTAATAAAAACAGTTTGGAAATTATCCAAACTGTTTTTTTAATCATATAATTCATTTTTAAGTTTTTCAATATTTTCATTCATTAAAGTAATATAATCTATGTTGTTCGATCTTTCATTTTCTGTTAGATTTGTTATTGTATGTATTTCTTCTAGTTTAACATTTGTTCCTTCAATTATCTTTTTAATTGTATCATTAGGTTCCTCATGTTGTTTTAAGAAAATGTAATTAACAATCCCATCATCGATTAATTTTTTAACATCAACAATTGTTTTATCGGTTAATTGGTCATTTTCTTCTAATGATATAACATTAAAATTATACTTTTCCAAGAACTTAAAAATATCGTTACCGACAACAACAACATTGTTAGTGGCGTTTTCAGGTAACTGTTTTAAGTTAGCATCTAAGTTAGAAACCTCTACATAAAGTTTCTCGTAATTTTCATCTATTTCATTTTTTAAGTAATGATTATTAATATAATTTTTAAAACCCATTCTTATGTTTTGAGTCATCATTAAAAAGTTTGATGGATTTAACCATAATTCTTCTATGTCATAATCATAAGTCATAGTTAATGATGAATCAATAATTTTAATTTTTTTATTATAATTAAACATTGGGATAACATAATCTTTTTCCGGACTTAAAGCATTAAATATAAATAAACTACTTTTACTATAGTCTTTAATTTGTTTATCCGTTAAAGTATAATTATCAACGATAATACCATCAGGATAAATACTGTAAATATTACTGTTTTCTTGATAAAGACGACGAGTAATATATTCAATTGGATAAACAGTAGTATAAATATCAATGCCTTCTAAATTATCCCTTTTAAAACAACCAACCAATGTTAATGCAGATATAATTATAAAACTTAATTTACATATTTTTTTCATAACTTTTCTCCTTTTTAATAACTGGATCATAACCAGATGTGCCCCAAGGGTTACATTTTAAAATTCTTTTAATTGTTAAATAGCTTCCTTTTATACTTCCATATTCAGTAATCGCCTCAATTCCATAATTAGAGCAAGTAGGAATGTGACGACAACTATTATGAAAATTTCCAGGAACTTTTTGATAAAACCTAATTAATTTAATTAAAAGATGTTTCAATTTTATCACCACTAACATTATACTAAAAAATATTTAAAAAGTAAATTTAAGTTAAAAACACCAAAAAGTTTATAAACAGTTTATATATTGTTGCATAAATGATATAATAGATTTGAATGAGGAGTAAAATAAAAAAGGAGGGATGAGATGAAAATTTTAAAAGAATTAGGTATTGTTACCAATAATGTTCAGTTATATGAACAAGCGTTAACTCATTCATCATATGCAAATGAAGAAAATACTATAAGCTATGAGCGATTAGAGTATTTAGGAGATGCAGTATTGGGATTAATTATTAGTGAATATTTATATAAAAACTGTCAGGAAAGTGAAGGAATAATGACCAAACTTCGGGCTCATTACGTTTGTGAGAATGCTTTATATGATTATTCATTAAGACTTAACCTAAATCAATATATTAAATTAGGACGTGGAGAAGAAGAAAATGGTGGTAAATACCGAAAGGCAACAGTTGCCGATATCTTTGAATCGTTTTTAGGTGCAATATATGTTGATAAAGGATTAGACGACGCAAAGAAATTTGTTTATAAACACGTCATTCCAATAATTGAATCCGAACCACTTGAACTAATAGGCGACTATAAATCTTCATTACAAGAATTAGTGCAAACTGATAAGCGTAGTTTAGAATATATAATTGTCAATGAAGAAGGTCCAGCACATAAAAAAATATTCACAGTAGTTGTTAAAATAGACAATATAATTTATGGTGAAGGAAGAGCCAGTTCAAAAAAAGAAGCCGAGCAAATAGCCGCAAAAGATGCGTTAAGTAAAATGGCAAAATGAACGGTTTGTTGATTTTTTTATTAAAATGATGTAGAATATGAGAACCAAGGGGAGATAATATGGGAAGAGCTTATTCGGTAAGAAAAGCTAGTATTGAAAAAACAGGAGCAGCTAAAGCAAAATTGTATTCCCTATATTCTAGAGAAATATATCAAGCAGCTAAAGCTGGAGGTACTAGTACTGAATCAAATATTGTTTTAAAGAGGGTAGTGGAACGCGCTAAAAAGGAGCAAGTTCCATTAGATATCATTAACCGAGCAATTGAAAAAGTTAATTCTGGTGTTGATGAAAATTATAATAGTGTTAGATATGAAATTATTGGACCAGCTGGTTCAACATTAATAGTTGATTGTTTAACTGATAATGTTAATAGAACTTTAAGTTATATCAGACCAGCATTAAATAAAAATAATGGAAAATTAGGAGTTAGCGGTAGTGTGTCATATATGTATGACCATTTATCAGTTGTTAGGTTTAAAGAATTAAACGAGGAACAAGTGATTGACACTATGATCTTGAATGATATTGAAGTAGATGATATTGAAGTAGAAAATGAGGAAAC
This sequence comes from uncultured Muribaculaceae bacterium, assembly GCA_964465805.1. Classification (GTDB taxonomy): domain Bacteria; phylum Bacillota_I; class Bacilli_A; order RF39; family UBA660; genus DUPI01. The sequence continues at coordinate 8,280 of CAYXLG010000015.1, read as the reverse complement.
AACTATATATGCTTCTCCACAAGATTTATTTAGAGTTAAAGAAGCAATTACAGAAATTCATCCTGATGTTGAATTTATTGTTGATGAAATAACAATGATACCTAAAAATACAATTACTTTAACTGGGGAAGAATTAGAAACATTTAATAAATTATTTGACATGTTAGAAGAAATAGAAGATGTTCAACACATTTATCATAATGTTGAAATATAAAATAGTTGAGGGGGGAATAAAATGTATACTAAATTAAAAGGTATTCGTAATGAATACAATTACACTGTTCAAAAAATGGCTGATATGTTAGGAATTAGCAAGTCATTTTATTCACAATTAGAAAATAGAGCAAGAAAATTATCATATGATATGTCTGTAAGAATATCAGCAATTTTTAATATGAAACCAGACGAAATTTTTTATGATGATCATATTAACAATAAAAAGGAAAAAACGTTTTAAAAATAGTGTTTTTCCTTTTTTTTAATACTATATTATGATAAACTAGTATTAGAGGTGATTATATGGAACAAGTCAATTTATTGCCGGCTGATACATATATTGTTGTCAATAATACTATATTAAAAGACAATGATCGCCTATTATTAACTATGCTTTATCAACCGATTGTCGGTGGATTAGCTATTAATTTATATTTTACACTTTGGGTTTTTTTAGACAAACGTGAATTGGTGTCATCGGAATGGACACATCACCATTTGATGTCTAGTATGCGAGTTGATTTAGAAAACCTTAAACAAGCTCGTGAAAAATTAGAAGCAATCGGACTCATCAAAACCTATATTAAAAAAGGTAGTGTTAACAGTTATGTATATGAAATATATTCTCCTGTTAGTCCATATGAGTTTTTTTCAAACCCAATTTTAAATACAGTATTATATAATAATGTTGGAAAAGTTGAATATGAAAGAATAGTGGATTATTATAAAATTCCTAGAATTAATTTAAAAGACTATACTAATATAACTTGTACATTTACAGATGTATTCACACCGGTTACTGAATTGCCGGTTGAAACATTAGCATCTGATATAAAACGTCATAACTATCGTAGTTTAGAACTGATATCAAAACTCGATATTGATAATATATTAAGTAAGATACCAGAGGAAATATTAAATCCCAGAAGTATAACTAATGAAATTAAAGAGTTTATTTATAAACTTAGTTTTATTTATAATTTAGATGATTTTAATGCTGAGGAATTAATAAAAAATTCAGTCAATGATCAAAGAAGAATTAACAAAGAATTATTACAGCAAAATTGTCAAAATTATTTTAGATTTGAAAACAATGGAAAACTACCATCTCTAGCCTATAAAAAACAACCAGAGTATTTAAGAAAAAAGGTTCAAGGTACTACTAAAAGGGATAAAATGATTTATACTTTCGAAACCACAACGCCATCAGATTTTTTGGCTAGTCGTAACAATACTGGTAGTATTACTAAAAATGATAAAGATATTTTAACTTATTTATTAATTGAATTAAATTTAAAACCAGGTGTAGTTAATGTATTGATAGATTATGTTTTAAAAATTAATAATAATAAATTGATTAAAAAATTTGTTGAAGCAATTGCTATTCAATGGAAAAGAAGTAATATTGAAACAGTTGAAGAGGCAATGATATTAGCAGAAAAAGAATATAAAAATCGTAAAAAGAATAAAAAACAAACAATAACTTATAGCAAAAAAATAGAAACTGTGCCAGATTGGTTTAATAAAGAAATAGAAGTAAAAGTACCTAGTTCAGCTAGTCGTAAACAGATCGAAGAAATATTAAAAGAGTATAAGTAGGTGAGATATGAAAAAATTATCTGATCAATTTGCACAAATGGGGATAAAAGAGGCTTTAAAAAAAGATTTAATGAGTGCTTATGAAGAATCATTAAAGGATAAACATTTTAGTGCATTAGTAAAAAAATTGAAGATGGATGAGGACCATTTAATGAAGTATACATCACTTTTAGAAGAAAGTAGTATTGATTATGGTCATTGTCAAAAATGTAAAGGTATTTTAGAATGTAAGAATAAAATAATTGGATATGCATATTTACCAATTGTTGTTGATAATAAATTAGAGTTTGGTTATAAACCATGTCGTTTTAAAAGAAAACTTCAAAAAGAAACTGCGCATTTAAATAATGTTTATTTAGTTGATATTCCACAAGAATTAAGAGATGCCAAGATGAGTGATATTTATATGGAAGATGAAAGACGTTATTCACTTATTGTTTGGTTAAATGAATTTATGAAAAAATACAAGAAAAATCCAAATCAAAAAGGATTATACTTATATGGTAGTTTTGGGAGTGGAAAAACATATTTAATATCAGCACTATTTAATGAATTAGCTAAAGAAAATGTAAAGAGTGCGATTGTTTACTGGCCAGAATTTTTAAGAGATTTGAAGAGTTCTTTTTATAAGGATTTTTCCGAAAAATTTGAATATATAAAAAAGATATCATTATTATTAATTGATGATATTGGTGCTGAAGTAGTCACGGAATGGGGACGTGATGAAATATTGGGTTCGATTTTACAATATCGAATGCAACAACATTTACCAACGTTTTTTACATCTAATTTAGATTTAAAAACGTTAGAAGAACATTTGAGTGTTACGAGAGATGGAGTGTCTAGTGTAAAAGCAAGACGAATAATAGAAAGAATTAATCAATTAACCGAAAAGCAAGAAATTGTAAGTAAAAATTTAAGGAAATAGGTGAAGTAGATGGGTAGTAATTTGACTGTGCTTAGGAACTTACTTTTAACTTGTCCCGATTGTTCGTTGGAAGATATTTTTGCAATCTGTAAAATTTCTAATAACAAACAATTTGCATCACGTTTAATCGAATTATATAAAAATGAAATTGATGTAGATGAAAAAACATTTGGTTATGAAGTACCAAATATTGTTTTGAATGAAGATGAGTATTTTGATAAATTAATTGAATACATTAATCATCTAAATAATTATGTTGAAGAAAAAAATATCTTTTTTGCAAATTATGATTTAGTAATTAATATATGTGGACATTTAGACGATATTATTTCTACTAATTATAAATCTCGGGTTTCAGAAGTAACTGAAGAAACTAATCAAAAATCATTAGCAAAAGTTATAGAAAGTATAAAAAATGATAATGATATAAATAATATCGTTGATGCTTTAGTTTTTGATGTAAGAGATATTGCTTTTTTTAAAAAAGTTTTCGAAAAATATTCTGCTACCTTTCGTAAATATTTTAAAACATCATCTAATATTGATGCTTTAATACAAAAATATATTGATTTGGCAAAAGATGAACAAACAGAAGAATATGTTTTAATTTCTTCTTCTAAGATTATTTCTTATATAATAAATAATAAAAATATTTCTTTAAGTTCTAAAGATAAGAAACGTCATCTCAAAGTTTTATATAATACCAGTTCAAAATTAAGTTTAAATAAATATAGTAGTTATGAGCGCAAAAGAATTATAAAATCCTTAAATATTTTAATTAATAATATAAAAGATGAAAAACCATCAACAAAACAAAGGTTTGAAACTAATATTAATGAAAAATATGGTATTAAACCAACTTTCAGTGATAAGGCATTAGAAGAATTAAAAAACTTAAAAAAAGTAAATAATAAATTGTATGTAGATTTAACCGACAAGTATATAATAAGTATTGATAAAAGTAAAAGATCTTGTTCAGAAGATGCACTTTCAATAGAGGTGTTACCAAACGGTAATTATTTACTTGGAATTTACATTACTGATGTTTATAGTTATATTAATGAAGATAGTGTTT
>CAYXLG010000015.1:0-4362 GCA_964465805.1 uncultured Muribaculaceae bacterium | reverse complement strand
TTACTTGGAATTTACATTACTGATGTTTATAGTTATATTAATGAAGATAGTGTTTTAGAATTAGAAGCATACAACCGTACGAAAACAATTTATATGCCCAAAAAAACTTTAACAATGTTTCCCGAAGATTTGGTTTACAACAAGTTATCGCTTAGTAGTAGTAATAAAAACAAATATGTTATTGCTAGTTTATTCGAATTATCACCAAGTTTTGATTTAATTAATCACGAAATAAAAAGGGCGATTATAACCTTAAATGCTAATAAAAGTTTTAATGAAATAGAATATGATATAAAACATGGAAGAGATATTCAAGCTAGTGAAACATATAAAATATTAATGAAATTAAGTGACTATATACGGAAAACTAATCCAACATTTAAAAATCATAATAATAATTTCTGCAGCAGTAAAAACGGTATAAACAATTCGGCTGAGAGTGTAATTGAAAGCTTTATGGTTTACTTAAATTATAATGTTAAAAATGCTTATGAGCCATTGGATTTGCCTTGTATTTATAAAATCTATCTTATGAATAATGGACAACTAATCAATAATAATACATATAATAAATCATTAAAAGATTTCGTAATAGATAATTTAAGTCAACCACCAAAAAGTTCTTTTTATTCAATTAATAAAAATCAATATAAAGGTTCAAATATATCTGTCAATATGCCTTTAACAACTCCGGTTAGAAATTATGCATCGCTTCAAAATCAAAAATTGGTTCAAAAATATTATATTGATAAACAAATAATCAAAGATAAAGAAATATATAATTTAGAAGAACAATTAAAGATTATTAGTAATCATATGAATGAGAAGAATAAAATAATAAAAGAGTATGTTGAAGAATATAGTTATGAAATTAAAAAATATAGAAGAAAATAAAGTTTGACAAATTTAAAAAACATGATAAAATAATTGTTATGTAAAAACTTTGATTAGGACACGATTATTAGAATTTTATTTTATAGAGAGTTAGTACTTGGTGAAAACTAACAATGAAATTTAATAATTACTACCTAGGAGTTGGGCTCGAAAGATGACCCCGGCAACAGCCGTTATCAAACCAAGTTATAAATTAGGATGGTACCGCGTTAAGACGCTCCTTAAGAAGGAGTGTCTTTTTTAATGGAAAGAAGGGATAATATGATAAATATTAAAGAAAATGAAAAATTAAGCGTGTTAAACCATAGTTGTGCACATTTACTAGCTCATGCTGTTAAAAAATTATATCCAAATGCTTTATTTTGGGTGGGTCCTGTTATATCAGAAGGTTTTTACTATGACATTGATTTAGGAGATGAAGTTATTACAGAAGAACAACTTGTTGATATTGAACGTGAAATGAAGAAAATTGTTAAAAGCAATAAACTTATTAAACGTTTAGAATTAACAAGAGAAGATGCTCTTAAAATGTTTACATCAGATCCATATAAAATTGAATTAATAGAAAATATGGAAGAAGGAGAAATCATTTCAGCCTATCAACAAGAAGATTTTGTAGATCTATGTAAAGGTCCTCATGTTGAGAGTACAAAATTATTAAAATATTTTAAATTACTAAAAGTTAGTGGAGCTTATTATAAAGGTGATTCTAATAATAAGATGCTTCAAAGAATTTATGGTATTTGTTTTGAAAATGAAGAAGACTTAAATAAACATTTAGAATGGTTAGAAGAAGCTAAGAAAAGAGATCATCGTAAACTAGGACGGGAACTAGACCTATTTATGATTAGTGAATATGGACCGGGATTCCCATTTTGGTTACCAAATGGTATGATCTTAAGAAAAAATCTAGAAGATTATTGGTATGAAGAACATACAAAAGAAGGATATAAATTTATTAATACACCAATTATGCTAAATAGAGATTTATGGGAGACTTCAGGACATTGGGATAATTATAAGGACAATATGTATACATCAGTTATTGATGAAAAAGAATTTGCTATTAAACCCATGAACTGTCCAGGAGGAATGTTAGTTTATAAAAATAGCTTACATTCATATAAAGATTTACCACTTAGAGTAGGCGAGTTAGGGCTAGTCCATCGTCACGAAGCAAGTGGAGCATTAAGTGGACTTTTCAGAGTTCGTAATTTTACTCAAGATGATGCCCACTTATTTATGACTGAAGAACAAATTGAAGAAGAAGTAATTAGGTTAATTAATTTTATTGAACGAATATACAGTGTCTTTAATTTAACTTATTCAATTGAATTATCAACTCGTCCTCTAGATAAATATATAGGTTCTATTGAAACTTGGGATCATGCAGAAGAAACATTAAAGAAAGCAGTTTTAAATTCTGGTAAAGAATATAAATTAAATCCAGGTGATGGTGCTTTCTATGGTCCAAAACTTGATTTTAAAGTAACTGATTCACTAGGACGTCCATGGCAATGTGGCACTATCCAATTAGATATGCAAATGCCAGAAAGATTTGATTTAACTTATATTGATAAAGATGGTTCAAAAAAACGACCAGTCATGCTTCACCGTGTTATTTACGGTTCAATGGAGAGATTCATAGGGATTTTAATTGAACATTATGCTGGTGCATTTCCAACTTGGTTAAGTCCGGTTCAAATAAATATAATTCCAGTTAATAGTGAATATCATTTAGAAGAATCAAAAAAGATATATGAATTATTATTAAATAACAAACTTCGTGTTAATTTAGATAGTCGTGATGAAAAATTGGGTTATCGCATGCGTGAAAGCCAAATTAAAAAATACCCATATTCTATTATCGTAGGGGATAAAGAAATAGAAGAAAATTTAATTAGTTATCGAAAATATGGAAGTAATGAAACAATTACAGTAACAAGAGAAGACTTTATTAATATGATAACTGAAGAAATTAATAGTAAAAAATAGACATAACAACGTGTCTATTTTTTGTGCTTTTATTTCATATCATGTTGATAATTGATTAGTTGTTTATTATTCTATAGTTAATTTAATGTATTTAATGTAAGTAAAAGGGGAATTTTATATTAAAAAGAAGTTTAGGTTTCGCATCAATCAAGTTATTAGCAGTAATTGTAAAAACAATAGAAGATGTCAAGAAATTTATACATAAGAAAACCTCTAGAAAAATCTAGGGGTTTGTTATTTCTTTTAATAATTTATATATAAATTTTACGATATTATATTTACTTTTTTATAAGTTTTAATATTTTTTGTTTATTATATAATAATTTTTGATCATTAAACTCATTTAAACATTCATCAAAATATAAAACTTTTCCGTCAAAATTACTTAAATTATCAAATATATAATTTTTTGTAGATTTACTAAGTGATAATTGATTTATTATTTTCTTTAAACTTTCTATATCGTTATTTTTAATATATTCTTCTATATTAACACCATATATAAACGATAAAGCAGATATTGTTGTTTTTATATTATCAGTATTAATATTTTCAACAATAATAGCAGGTGATGAACTAGTTTTTTTTAGGTTATAATACTTTTTAAATTTATATTCATCACCTTTAAATCTAACATCATCTAAATCAATTAAAAATCCATTTGTATTATTATAAATAAAATTATCTAAATGAATATCACCCAAATATATACCTTTTGAATGTAAATATTTTAAAGGCAAATAAATATCTCTAATAATTTTTAATTTTTCTTTTAATGATAGGTTATCATTATTAATTCCTTCTTTAAACGTACTAGCGTTAGGTATATATTTTTCACTATAACCATAAAATTCACCATCTAATATAATTTTATCAATTGGAGTTGCACAATTAGAAATATTATGTTTACATAAAAAATCAACATTTCTTTCTCTCTCGTTTATAAAAATATAACGATCATGGAAAATTTTATACAGTAATTTATCATTATAAAAATATATATTTCCACCATTATTATGGCCGGTTGTTTTTAAAGGTTTTAAATTTTTTAAATTTTCTGAACTAATATTTATTATTGCCATGACTAGAACCTCCTATACAATTATTTAAATAAATTGATAATTTTATCCCATAAACTTTCTTTTTTATCTATAACTTTTTTTTCTGTATTAATTGGTTTGTTTTTTTGCTTTAAAGAGTCAATCATCATTATAAATTTAGTACTTCCTTCTGTATCGTTGTCTTTCATAGTAAAGGTATTATAATTATTACTTAAATCAACTAAAGCATCAATTCTAGATTCCATTGTCTTTAAGTTAAAATTGATATAATTTACTAATTGGGAAATTCCTTCATTATTAAATTTAGTTATTCCATCTGTCAATGTTGAAAATCCAGCTTCTATTTGATTAGTTCCATCATTTAAGTCATTAGTTGCTTTTGTTAATGTTTGAATTGAATTATCAAACTTAT
>CAYXLG010000014.1:17746-21485 GCA_964465805.1 uncultured Muribaculaceae bacterium | reverse complement strand
ATAAAGCGTCATATGCAAAAATAGATGGTGTAAATGATTCTAAAAATGACAATATGGAAGCTATAGAGTATATGAAAATGGTTAAGCAAATAAGAGAGTTTGCCAATAATCAAATGAACTAACGACATCTAAATGAGTAAAGAGGTGGAGTATCAATTATGAATCATATAAAAAAACAAAAATGAAAGAAAAAAATGATAATTTAATTATTAATGAAAATGTTAACAATATAAAAAACAAGAAAATTAAATTTGCTTTTACAGTCTTTTTGATTGTATTTACTTTATTATTAATTAGTATAAGGGATGCTCTAATGCATTTTGATGATTCAGTAATAAGAAGACATGCTCAATTATTAGTAGATAAAAAAGAGCAATTTGTACAAATAGGGAAATATAAGATTGAAAGTGATGGGCGTAATGCTAATATACAAGAATTAACAGAAGATGATATTATTAAAATTAATCAAAAATTGATGGATATGGGTAAAATGGGTAAAAATATTTATCAAGTTGGTAACTTACATATTCCTTCTAACGAAGTAGTAACTTATAAAAGTACATATGATGTGTTAGGAATTTCTCCATATAGTACTTTAAGAAGCCCGTATATATACAGTTGGGATAGAATAGATATTGTAGAATGGAATGATTTTGAGAATTTTTTCATTGATGATATTATCGGGAGGGTGCCAAGTAATTATGATGAAATAATGATTTCTAATCGTTTGGCTTCTTTGTTAATTAGAGAAGGACTTAAACCATTTGGAGAAGATAATTATTATAAACCTACTAACTATGAAGAATTAGTTACTTCAAATAAATACTTTTATTTTGGAGATGCAGATAAAGTAAAAATAGTCGGAATTATAAATTATGATTTATCGCAATTTGAAAGTTTAAAGAATTTAAGTTGGGATGAATTTAATTTAAATTTAAAAAAATATGATTTTATTTCTAACGAACTTTCATATCGAGATAAAAATATGTATAACAAAGTTTTTGTTAACAATGAATTTGTTAATCATTTAAACGTTGATGATCCAAACAGATTAGATAATATTTGGCAAAAGAAAATGACTAAGACAGGTATTTTAGTTATGGAGAATACGCAGAATGGATTTGAGAAGTTATTAAATGAATTTAGACACGATGAGCCGATTATGACTAAAACTACATATAGTGAGGCTGTAGAAGTAATGATGGATTTTCAAAGATTGTTGTCAACAAAATCCTTGTTTTCAATTATACTGTTTTGTTTGGTTGCTGTTTTGCTAATGTCATCATCATTATTAACTAGTTTGTTTATTTTATCTAAACAAGATATTAAAGACTTAAAAAATCAAGGAATAAATAATTTAAGTGTTAAAACAAGGATTTTATTAAATATATTTTTAATTGCATTTGTTTCTTCGGTATTAACATCTATTAGTTTAATATTTGTACCTAATTTCTTTAAATATATTTTAATGGGCGGCGATACTGTAATTCTTAATCCTTTTGAAATAGGTCCAAGACAATTTATAGTGTTATTTGTATCGATGATTGTAATAGCAATGACTTCTTATTTAATATTAATAGTTAGAATAAAAATTGCTTGTGAGAATTAGACCATAATAATTTTATATAACAAAAAAACTACTATTACTTTTGTAATGGTAGTTTTGTTCTTTTATATTCTTTTTTTAATGTTTTGAAATGTTGTTCATGAGTTTTTTCTGGAATAATAAATATTGGTTTTTCGATTGTAGTTAATGTTGCTTGTGAAATTAAAGCTGCAGAAACAACTACTGACATTACTTTTAAATTTTTCATAATACCTCCATCTAAATTATTTAGTTAAAATGTTAAAGACTTCTTCAACAGGAAGTTTCTTTTTCTTTTCTTTATAATATGGTTTCAAGTGTAAATGATAATGTTTTACATCTTGAATCATCCCATTGTTTTGAACCAAAGTTAAACCATCAATGTTTAGTTTTTCTTCTAATATTTTATGGTATTTCCTTGCCATATCCATAATATGCATTAGTGTATTATTATCCATATCGCTTAAATCTAAAATATGTTTTTTTGGAACAATTAATAAATGACCGTTTACATCAGGATTAATGTCTAAAAATATCTTGACAATTTTATCCTCATAAACAGTATAAGATGGAATCGAACCTTCCATTATTTTGCAAAATACACAATCCATTTTATCATCTCCTAAATTAATTATAGCAAAAAAAGAAAAAGAGTTAAACTCTTTTGCGTGAATATCTGCGAATATTCTTTTATATGTTGTTGCAATTAAATAAATTTATACATCATTTGGTCTTTTATTAATTCCAATCATACTACCAAACATAGTTGAGCCTAGTAATATTAAATAATAAATTAAATCTGCGATCTTAAACTTATGATTAAGTCCAAGTATATTAAATAAAATTAAAATTATTAAAAACATTAAGCCTAACTTCAATCCTGCTAACCATCCTTTAGAGGGGCTTCTTTTACCAATGATGAACCCTCCAATAACAAATGCTAATACTGGAATTATTATTTTAAGTATAGCCATTATTTTAGGCCCAATCAAATTAAAATAATTAAAGATAGTTGTAAGTAATGTTAATACTAATATAGTTATTAAAATGCTTAATAGGGGTTTGATTGAATTTCTTAAAAAAATCATTATATCACCTAATTAATTTTATTCGATGTATAAAAAAATATGCGAAAGTACATAATTAAATAGGTGATTGTATGGACCTTTCAATAATATTTGAAATTATTATTTTTTATTTATTTATTGTTGCTGCTTATCGTTTAATTAATAGACAAGAATTAAGAGAATTAACAATTGCCGATGGAATTATTCTTATTTTAACTGTTCAATTAATGATTGAAGCAGTTTTTAATGAAAATCAAAATATATTATTGGTTATTATTCCACTTATTATTCTTATTTTATTAAAACCATTATTGAAGTTTTTTAATAATGGTAAACAAGTTAATAATCACAAAATTGTTATTGTTAAAGATGGTAGAATTAATTTTAGTGAAATAACTAAAACTAAGTATAGTCTTTATACATTAATTGGTGAGTTACAAGATAGGGGAATTAATAAAATAGAGGATGTTAAAATGGCTTACATTGATAATGGTAAATTAATTATTAATAAACACATAGGGCCCTATACTCTTGTTTATAATGGTAAAATTGATTATCAAGTATTATCTGATATTAATAAAAATCCTAATTGGTTATTAGAAACACTTAAATTGAAGGATTTGAATTTAAATAATATTTTTTATTCGTTTTATATTGATGATAAAATTTATGTTATTCAAAAAGACTTGTAAACGAATCTAAAACGATGAATTGTTACATATAGGATATTTATACTAATTGCGATGATAAGTCCCCATAAACCTATCTTAAATGATGAAAAAACAAACAATAAAATAGTTTTAATAATAGTTCCTTTTAAAGTTCCGTTCATTGCTTCTTTAGCTTTCCCCATAGCTTGTAAACTACTAGTAAGTGGTATTTGGATATAATATAAAATAAAGATTGGTGCTAGGACTCGTAAATAAGTAACGCCAACAGTTGTGTTGTAAATTAATTTTAGTAAAAGATTAGGGAAAATCATAAAAATAATAGTAATAGGAACGCCAATTAATAATGAAAAAAATAAAGCTTGATTGATTTTTTTCTTAGCATATTCTTTATTGTTATTTGACATTGCGTAACTAAC
>CAYXLG010000014.1:0-17646 GCA_964465805.1 uncultured Muribaculaceae bacterium | reverse complement strand
GATTGATTTTTTTCTTAGCATATTCTTTATTGTTATTTGACATTGCGTAACTAACTGTAGGAATTAAAGCGTTTGATATAGCCATTGTAAAAAAAGATGGCATTAATAAAAAAGGCATAATGTAACCAGTAATAATTCCGTATTCTGTTAATATGTAGTGATTGGAATAGCCAACCTTTAGTAAGACATATGTAATAATAATTGGTTCAAAAAAGTGACTAATACTACCAATTAAACGGCTTCCTGTTGAAGGTAAACTAATGTTTAAAATGTCTTTTACATAGGTAATGTTAGGAACAAAATCTTTTTTCTCTAATTTAAAGTTTTTAGGTAAAAAGAAAAATAAAACAAGAATAGAAGTTAATTCACTAAAAATATTAGATAATACTACGAAGGCAATAGCATATTCTAAGCCTTTTGTTAAAAAAATAGGGATACCAACGGCTATGATAATTAACCTTATGGTGTCTTCGGTAATATTGGAAATAACATGAGGCATCATTTGTTCTTTTCCAAAAAAATAGCCCCTTAAAATACTAGAAATACTAATAAAAGGGAGCACTAGTCCAATTGAGATAAGAGCATAGAATGTTCTTGGTTCTTTTAATAAATTGTTGGCTAAAAATTTACTTGTAAGTAATAACAATAAAATTATCAGAAAATTTAAGAATAAGGAAATTGGAAGAATCCCGAAAACTAATTTGCGGTTATTTTTTTTATTTTCACTAACTAATTTAGAAATAGCAATAGGAAAACCAAATTGAGCGAGTCCGATTAATAACATAAAAGTAGGGCTTATTAACATATAAATTCCCATTCCTTCAACACCGATTAATCTAGTCATTACAATTTTAATTAACATGCCCATTAATTTTGTTATCATTCCACCAGTTATTAAAATAATTGTTGATTTCATAAATTTGTTCTTTTTCATGTTTTCTCCTTTAAAAATCATTGTTTTTCATATATAATAATATATATGTATAAAAATCTTGAATTATTAAATAGGAGGAATATTATGGATATAGTTTTTAACTCTTTAGAAGAGTTGTATGAACGAATAAAACCAGCATTATTAACTAAACGCCGAGAAATGCTTAGAGATGGTTACGAATATATTAAAGAAGAAGATATTTGGAATTTTTTAAAAGAAGTTAAATGGCGCGGATCAAAGTCACTTGCACTTCACGAAATGGTTAGTGATGTTTTAAATTGTGATAATGATTTAATTGATAATTATTTAAGACAGAAATTAAATATGCGCAATCGCAGGGTTTATTTTGATGATCAAGAATATTAACAGAATTAGAGTGTGATAAGATGGAAGATAAACGGGAAAAAATAACCTTTGAGAAATTAAAGGATAAATTTTTATTGTATAATAAAGATGTCAAAGATATTGAATTAATTACGAAAGCATATTTGTTTGCTTATGAAAAGCACTTTGGAGTAAAAAGATTAACCAATGAAGATTATATTGAACATCCTCTTAATGTTGCATATATTTTAACTGGTGTATATGCAGATATGGCAACAATATGTGCGGCACTGCTTCATGATGTTTTAGAAGATTGTGATGTTACTGAAGAAGAACTAACTGAAAAATTTGGTAGTGAAATTACTTCACTAGTAGCCGGAGTCACCAAAATTAATAAATTAAATTTTACAGGAGAAAATGAGGCAATGATTGCTAATCACCGTAAAATTATTGTAGGGTTATCAGAAGATGTTAGGGTTATTATAATTAAATTAGCTGACCGTCTTCATAACATGCGTACTCTTTGGGTATTATCTGAAGATAAACAGAAATCAAAAGCTCGTGAAACATTAGAAATATTAACTCCTATCGCTCATAGATTAGGAATGAGCCAAATAAAAAGTGAATTGGAGGATTTATCACTTCGTTATTTAAAACCTGATGTTTATTACTCAATTGTAGAAATGTTAAATCAAACAAAAAAAGAACGTGATGATGCTGTTAAAAATATGATGGAAAAAGTATCTAATCTACTTTTTCAACATGGAATTAAAAACGAAGTTAAAGGTCGTGCGAAAAGTATTTATAGTATTTATAAAAAACTAGATACAGGGCGTAAATTCAGTGATATTTATGATCTTCTGGCCCTACGTGTGTTTGTTGATACTGAGCAAGAATGTTATCAAGTATTAGGTATTCTACATTCAAGGTACCGCCCAATCCCTAAACGTTTTAAAGATTTTATTGCGATGCCAAAAACTAATATGTATCAATCACTTCATACAACTGTTTTTGGGATGGATGGTAATATATTTGAAATTCAAATAAGAACGTATGAAATGGATAAAATTGCTGAATACGGTATCGCATCACATTGGAGTTATAAAGAAAAAGGTAAAACTCAGTCTATGCAAAGTACCATGGAACAAAAATTACAATTTTTTAGATCGATTATTGAACTTAAAAATACTGAGACTAATGATGAAGAATTTGTTGATTCGGTAAAAAAAGATGTTTTTAAAGATACTATTTATGTTTTTACTCCTAAGGGAGATGTAATAGAATTGCCAAATGGATCAACACCAATCGATTTTGCGTATCGTGTTCATACTGAAATTGGAGATAAGATGGTTGGTGCGATTATAAATGGTAATATAGTACCTCTTGATTATCAACTTAAGGATGATGACATAATTAAAATAAATGTTAATAAAAGTTCTGAAGGTCCAAGTAAAGAATGGCTTAATATTGTTAAAACCGTTCAAGCAAAAAATAAAATAAGGTCATTTTTTAATCGTAATGACAAAGCAAGTCATTTAAAACGTGGTGAAGAGTTAATAAGTAAAGAGTTAAAAAAACAAAAACTATTATTTAATGAATTTTTTAGTTCAGAAAATTTAAACAAAATATTAGATGAAGTAAAATGTACTAATATTGAAGAGTTATATATTAATGTTGGTAATAATAAATTGGCACCAAGCCAAATAATTAATATTGTTACTAATGATACTGAAACTAAAGAAGAAATTATTTTAAAAAAGGCTCAAACTAGAGAAGTTGAAACACCTATTATTAAAAATGATATTGTTGTTAAAGGTATTGATGATATTAAAGTAAATATTGCATCTTGCTGTAGACCAGTACCGGGTGATCGTATTGTTGGATATATTACTAAAGGTTATGGTATAACTGTTCATAGAATGGTATGTCCAAATGTTCGTGATCTTGATGAAAGAATTATTGATGTTTGCTGGAATGAAACAATTATAAAAAGATATCCAACTGCAATATTAGTTGATGCTAATAACAATGAAAACCTACTTTTAAATATTATTTCTAAAACTTCAAATACTAAAATTGCTGTTCAAAATTTTAATGCTTTAACTAAGGGTGAACGCTATTTATATGAAATAGTTGTCTTGGTTGAACATAAAGATGATATCATAAAATTTATAAACGATGTAAAAACAGTACCGGGTGTTATATCAGTAGAAAGGATAATTAAATAATGAAAGTAGTTGTACAAAGATCTAAAAACTCTAGCGTTAGTGTTAACGGTGAAGTTATTGGTAAAATTAATCATGGTTTAGTTGTCTTAGTTGGTTTTACTCATGGTGATAGTCTAAAAGATATTGAATATATTATTAATAAAATAATCCACCTTCGTATTTTTGATGATGAAAATGGAGTTATGAATAAATCATTATTAGATGTTGGTGGTAGTATTTTAAGTATTTCGCAATTTACTTTATATGCTAATACTTTAAAAGGACGCCGACCAAGCTATGCTGCTGCTTTAAATCCAAGTGAGGCTGAACCATTATATGATTTATTTAATAAAAAATTAAGAGAACAAAATATTAATGTTGAAACCGGTTCTTTTGGAGCCGAGATGTTCGTAAATATTACTAATCATGGACCAGTTACAATTGTTTTAGAAAGTGGTGATTAAGTGCTTAAAAAAAATTTAGATTATAAGTTAATTAACTTAACTTTAATTACAATTATAATGTTTTTATTATATAAGATGAGTAGTTTATGGTTGGGAATTATATCAACACTAATACTTATTTTTACCCCATTTTTTATCGCTTTTATAATAGCATATACGTTATATCCAATATTAAAGTTTTTAGAACAAAAACAAATTTCCAAGACCTTTAGTATTTTGATAATTATTATTATGTTAATTATTTTAATTGCTTTTTTTGGTCTAACCGTTGTTCCAATTTTAGTAGAACAATTAAGTAGTTTGTTTAATAATATAATTGTGTTTATTAAAGAATTATCTTTAAAACATAATTTAGATGTTGGACCATTACAAGAAAATTTAACTTCTTTTTTCAATGATATTATTTTATCTATAAGTAAATATGTATCAAATGGTGCAATTAATATTATAAATATGTCGTTATCATTTGTAACAAAGTCATTAATATCATTATCAGTTTCTATTTATTTTTTAATTGATATGGATAAAATTAGAAAAAATTTTAAAAAATATTTATTAAGTAAGAAAAATAGGCATTATGAATATTTTAAAATGTTAGATGATGAACTGAAAAAGTATTTGGGTGGTTTTGTCAAAATCATGATTATTAATACAATTGTCTATACTTTAATTTATTTAATTGTTGGTCATCCAAATGCATTATTGTTAGGACTTTTAGCTGGTATTGCCAATTTAATACCATTCTTTGGAGCAATTACAGTAAATATGTTAGCGGTTGTAACTGCAGCAGTTAATTTACCATTCCCAGGATTATTAATAAAAACAGGTATTGCGATTTTAGTAGTTTCAGTTGTAGATACTTATTTAACAAATCCATTAGTTTATAAAAAAAGTAATCGCATTCATCCAATAATTGTTATTTTATCAGCGTTTGCCGGTGGATATTTATTTGGAATTGTTGGAGTTATAATTTCAATACCAGTTACTATTTTAATGATTACGACATATAAATTTTATAAACAAGATATTCATATGAAAATAACTGATATTAAAGAAAATCAAAAAAGAAGGACTAAAAAGAAAAGAGCGAAAAATAATGAATGATATTATTGGTAAAAAGGCTAAAACTTTAATTTATATTGAAACTTTGTTAAAAGCTATGATGGAAAAATACAATTATAGTTATATTAAAACTCCAATTTTAGAAAATATGGAATTATTAAGTTTTGTAAAAGATGATAGTTTAGATATTGGATTAAGGCCAACTGGTACTATTGGAGTTATTAGAAATTATTTAGAAAATAATTTAGATGAATATGTTAAACCTATAAAATTATGGTATTATGGTTCAATGTTTGATTGTGATAATACTGAAACTTATCAATTTGGACTTGATGTTTTAGGCTGTAGTAATCCAACTATTGATGTAGAAGTTATTAATTTAGTAATTAATTTATTTCAATTACTCGGATTAAATAGCTTTGTTTTAAAAATAAATACAAATGGTAATAAAGAGCATTTCTGCAATGTACAAAATTATTTGGATTATTTGGAAATTGATTATATAGTTGATGATTTATTAGTTATTGAGCCTAATTATTATGACGATATTATTTTTGAAATAATTACATCAATTCCAGATATAGATGAACAATTTATTATTGGTAGTGGTGGAAGATACAATAATTTAGTTAAAAATATAGGAGAAGATGATATTCAAGGATTTAGTTTTTCATTAGATTTAAATAACTTATTAAAAGTATTTGATTATGATGGCTTTATTTTACATGAAAATGATGGACTTGATGTTTATGTTTCTTATACCGATGAAACCAATATTCCGTTTGCACTTGATTTAGTACAACTTTTAAGAATGAATGGGTTTAATGTTGAGTTTGATCATTTGAATGAAATCTCTAATAGTAATAAGGCAAAGTTTATAATAACAATTGATGAGAAAACAACCGTTAACAAAATGTTAACAATTGTTAATAATCGAACAAAAGAAAAATTTGAAATTGAAGAAGATTATATTATTAATTTTTTAGATGAGAAGGTAAGTGGTGAAAATGAAGAAAATTTATATTAAAGATTTAAATAATTATTATAATAAAGAAGTGGTAGTGAAAGCTTTTGTAGATAATATTAGAGATTTACAATACGTTCAATTTGTTATTTTAAAAGATAGTTCAGGAAAAGTTCAATTAACAATTGAAAAAAATGAAGAAAATAAAGAATTAGTTGAAATTGTTTCTAATTTAACATTAGAAAGTACGGTTGATGTTACTGGTACTTTATTTGAAAATCCAAAAGTAAAATTAAATGGTATGGAAATAATTCCAACTAATATTGTTGTTACAAGTAGATCATTACCAGAATTACCAATTGATATTAAAGATAAAGATAAAACACTTAGGGAAACAAAACTTGATTATCGTTTTTTAGATTTAAGAAGGGAAGAAAATAATTTGTTTTTCAAATGTCAAACAGTTGTTTTACAAGCAATGCGTGAGTATTGGGTAAACAATGGTTTTATTGAAATTCAATCACCTAAAATATGTGCTGGGAATGCTGAATCAGGTGCTGAAGTATTTAAACTAGATTATTTTGGTACTGAAGCTTGCTTATCACAATCCCCACAATTTTATAAACAAATGGCAATGGCTGCTGGCTTTGATAAAGTTTTTGAAATTGCTCCAGCTTTTAGAGCAGAAAACTCTCATACATCTTATCATGCAACAGAGATTTTTATGGTGGATGCTGAAATATCATGGATTGATTCAGTTGAAGATGTTATGGATATGCAAGAAGCATGGATGAAATATACTTTAAATAAATTAAGAAATGTTTATGCCGAGGAAATAAAAAGAGTATTTAACGTGGAAATTAGTAATACTGATGTTAAGTTTCCTAGAATAACATTTGATGATGCTAAAAAGATAATTAAAGAAAAATATAATTATGTTGCTGATAAATCTGATGACTTTGAAAGAAAAGAAGAAGAGTTGTTATGTAATTACGTTAAAGAAAAATATAATAGTGACTTTGTTTTTGTAACTAAGTTTCCAAAATCATCTCGTGCATTTTATCACAATATTGATGAAAATGGTTATTCTAACAGCTTTGATTTATTATATAAAGGTGTTGAACTTACAACAGGAGCTCAAAGAGAACATCGTCCTGAAATATTAGAAAGACAAGCAATAGAAAAAGGAATTGATCCAGAAACAATTAGATTCTATATTGATTTCTTTAAATATGGATGTCCTCCACATGGTGGGTTCGGATTTGGTTTAGCTAGATTAATGATGAAAATATTTGAAATAGATAATATAAGAGAAGCAACATTCTTATATCGTGGTCCAAACAGATTGACTCCATAAAATAAAAAAACTGATATTTAGAGTATACTATTTATCAGTTTTTTTTCTCCTTAAACCTTTAATTATTCAATACACGTTATTACTTCATATGTCCATAATAATTTAAACTAATATATTTTATTGCAATAAATCAAAAATATGTTTTACTATTTTAATCAATTAAACAACACAATAAAAAATATAACTTGATTCGAATTAAAAAATAATATAATGGGCTTGATGGGTTATACTAATAAAGGTGAAAGCGGTGGTTTAATGACTAAAATAAATAAAAAAGGATTTACCTTAATTGAACTTTTAGCCGTTATTGTAATATTAGGTATAATATTTTTAATTGCAGTACCAGTTTTTAATAATGTAATAACCAGGGCTAGATATGGAGCGTTTGGATCAAGTAAAAAAAATATTGAAAGAGCGGCTGAATTATATTATGTTGCTAATGTTGATAAGATCGTTTGGGACAATGATATAAGTTATATAGAAATTGGGGAGTTAAAAAATAAGAAATATTTAAAGAAAAATGTAGTTAACTTATTAAATAATATGAGTATAACTGATGATACTAAAATACTTTTATACAAAAAAGGAAGAGATATTGAATATTCATTGCAATTATATAATGAAGATTTTTTCTCATGGTATCAAGAACAAATGATAAAAGGTAGTAAGAAGAATAAAGATAATTTACCAATTAATATTGGTGATAAAAGAACCGTTGAGTTAGATACATTGATGGATAAAGGTTTAACTGATGAATTAAGACTACCTCTTGATCTGGATAGTAGATGTGTGGGATATGTAGAAATTGAAAAGACAGGTAATAATGATTATAACTATGATTCTTATGTTGATTGTTTAACTGAAGCAAGCACATTTAGTAGTCACTATGTAAGTTATGGTGGTAAATACTTAGATGAATTTTTAGATGTAAAGGAAACCAGTGACGGTGGTTATATAGCAGTAGGCAAAAGTAATTCTGAGATAATAACTAAATACGGAATAGGTAATAATGGTAAATATGATGCTATTATTGTAAAATTTACTTCTGATGGTACTGTTTCTTGGGCTAAAAATTTTGGTGGAAGTAATAATGATATTTTTTTTGCTATTGTTGAATTGGTCGATGGATATGTAGCAGTTGGAACAACTTATAGTGATGATATAGATATTGTTGGTTATAATGGTGGCAGTAGTGATGCTCTTATTGTTAAATACAATAAACAAGGAGATGTCATATATAAAAAATGTTATGGTGGATCTGGTAGATATGAATTATTTAAAGATATTATAATCGATGGCGAAGATGTTGTTGTTATTGGAAGTGTTAATGGTAGCTATAAAACTGGTGATTTAGAGGGTGCTGCCATGTTATATGGTAATAAAGAAGGAATTATTATTAAGTATGATAAAGATTTTAATGTGAAATGGCGTAGTTTTTTTACAGGTACAGGACATGAAGAATTTGAATCAATTATTAAAACAAGTGATAATCACTATGTTATTGCTGGACAATCTAATTCTAATGATTATGATATGGAAGGAATTGGTTACAACACTGCTAATATTCAATATGAACTAATGATTTGGAAATATGATGTCAATGGTAATTTAATAAATAAAAAGGTTTTACATGGTTCTAGAAATGATTATTATAATGATTTAGTTGAAGTGTTTGATGGTTATATTGCTGTTGGTTTTTTTAGTTCCTTTGATGACGATATGAGTGATTTAAGTAAAGCAAGTAACGGATTTTCTGATGCTCTTATTGTTAAATATGACAAAAATTTAGATAATGTTATGTGGAAGAAAAGTTTTGGTGGAACTGATTCAGAATCTTTTTCGGATGTTGATGTTGTTAATGATGAAGTGGTTGCGATAGGATTCAGTAAATCTAGTGATATGGATATGAATGATTTGGTGACTAATAATAATGGATATAGTAAAGCTATTATAGTTAAATTTAATGTGAGTAATGGAAATATTGTAAGTAAAAAAATATTTGGAGGAACTAATAGTGATATATTTACTAGTATTGCAAAAACCAATAATGGATTTGTTACTTCTGGTAGCACGTATTCTAATGATATTAATTTAAAAAATTTTAATAAAGGACATCAAGATGCCATATTAGTAAATTATGATAATAATTTAAATCTAAAAAAATCGTTCCAAGAGCCAGTTGTTTTAATAGATAAGTTAAAGACAATTACAGTAAATTATGGAACTAGTTTTAGTTTTAAATATGATAATATTTACACAACTAATGATCCCACTAAAGATTTACTTGAATGGTGTACAGCTAATGAACCTTATAAAATAGGTAACACAAGTAATTATTATTATGGTGGGTGTTTAATACCATATAATAGTGACAATATGAAATTGTTAACTGAATTAGAGGTTAACAACGGATTAAGAATGCATGTGGGAGAATATGATTATCCAGTTACAACAAATCCAGATAATACTTTTAATTGGCACATGTTAATAGCTTATAATAGTGGTGGCGGTGGTGATATGGGACATTCTAATTTAAAATTAAAATTTATTGATGGATATGTTGGGCATATAACCGATGCTATTAATAAGGGGTATATTGAACCATTAGTTATTGTTCATTCTTCAGTATATACTAGTAGACCATCTGCTCTATTTCCTACTGTTATAGATATTATTAATGAAAATGGAAGTACTGGATTAGGCAGTTATCCTATTTTATATATTCATATTAAACCTAAAAAAGTTGCCTTAAGTAGTGTTTCATTTAGTAGTACTCGTAATTCAAGAGATGCTTATGATGGATTTAAAATATATGAACTTCGCAATTTTGATATGTCAATAACCCCAACAAATTAATATTTGTAAGCAAAATTGTAAAACTAAGAGTAAAGTCTTACTCTTTTTTCTGTTGTGCAAATATGCTATAATTATTCAGAGGTGTATAAAATGAATACTAAAAAAAGAAATGATTATTTAACTTGGGATGAATATTTTATGGGAATTGCCAAGTTATCGGCAATGAGAAGTAAAGATCCGTCAACCCAAGTGGGAGCTTGCATTGTAGGAAGGGATAATCGTATTTTATCAATTGGTTATAATGGTACACCAAATGGATTTGATGATGATAATTTTCCTTGGAGTAGAGAAGGAAATCCATTAGAAACTAAATATTTATATGTATGTCATGCCGAGATGAATGCGGTTTTAAATTTTATGGGCAATCGCAAAGATATGGAAGATGCTAAAATATATGTTGATTTATTTCCGTGTAATGAATGTGCAAAAATAATAATTCAATCGGGAATTAAAGAAGTTATTTATTTATCTGATAAATATTATGATACTGATGAAGTTAAAGCTTCCAAATATTTATTTGATATTTGTGGTGTTAGGTATCGATCTTTAAGTAGAGGAGATAACAAAAAGATTAACATTAGTTTAAATTAATGTTAACCTTTTAATTGTTTGAAAATTAAGGGGTTTATTATATATTGTTGCGGGTGATAAAATGGAAAAAGCAAGACAAATAGAAAAAAGTATTATCAAGAAATATCGTAAAGAAATATGGAGTAAATTTGTTAAGGCAATTAAAGATTATGAATTAATTGGTGAAAATGATAAAATTGCAGTATGCATTAGTGGCGGTAAAGATTCGATGCTTCTTGCTAAATGTTTTCAAGAATTAAAACGTCATGGTCAAATGAAGTTCGAGTTGGAATTTATTGTTATGAATCCTGGATATAATGAAAATAATGCTGCTAAAATTTATGAAAATGCTAAAATATTAAATATTCCAATTAAAATGTTTGATACTAATATTTTTAGAGTAGTTGACCTTCATGGAAAAAAAGATCCTTGTTATTTATGTGCTAGGATGAGAAGGGGGCATTTATATAATATTGCTAAAGAATTGGGTTGCAATAAAATTGCCCTTGGTCATCACTATGATGATGTTATTGAAACCATTTTATTAAATATATTTTATAATGGTAGTCACCAAACAATGTTACCTAAAATAATGAGCAAAAATTTTGAAGGTATGGAGTTAATTCGTCCATTATATTTAATTAGAGAAAAAGATATTATTAGTTGGAGTAAATATAACAATTTATCATTTATGCAATGTGGTTGTTCTATTACAAGTAGTGGTAATTTTACTAAACGTGATGAAATAAAACAACTAATTAAAGAATTAGAAAAGGTTTGTCCTAATATTGTTAAAAATATTTTTTCATCTAGTTCCAATGTTAATCTTGATTCATTATTAGGTTATAAATTGAATGGAAAAAAAGTAACTTTTTTAGATAATTATCCTTTAAATAAAAATTAAAATATGTTATAATTAAATTGCCTAGAAGATAAGGTAAGTCATTTGAATAAACCTACTAAATAAACGATTGGGAATTTAATTGACAAGTTGTGTTGAATACTTATTTTAAATAAGGATCCTAATGCTTGTCATGTAATGCCCACCTGGGAAGCACAGGTTTTATCGTTTGCGACTACCTATCTTTTGGGTTTTTTTATGGCAAAATATGTTATAATTTAGTTGGTGGTTTTATGAAGCAAGAAATAAAAAAGATAATACCTAAGCTTAAAGGGGAAGTGCTTATAGTCGGACTTGATTATGAAGAGTTTGATGAATTAATTTGTAAAAATAAGAATATTAATTATTGTGATTTTTTAAATTTTACAAATAAAAAGAAGAAAAGCGGAAAAGATGGTCAAGTAGTAAATATTCGTAAATTAAGAAAAAAATATAAAAGTAAAAAATTTAATTATATTATTGTTGACATAAACGATATTAAAGATTATTTAAAGTATTTTATTAAAGATTCTATTTACTTAGGTAAAAATAAAATATATGTATTTAATAATAATGAAAATGTTCTTAAAATGTATAAAAGATATGATGTTACTATTAAAACAAAAAAAATAAAAAATGATAATTATTTAGATATTGATGTAAGTCACGCAACAAATAAAATAATTATTGACAAGGTTTATTTTATTTTTGATACTTTAATAAATTTATTGGATAAAATAAGTGATATTTTGGTAAGTTAACCCTTTATTTTGTTGTGTAAACAGCTGATTTATAGTATAATAAAACTAGTTTGTAGGTGAAAATATGTACTTGAAGGAAATAAAAGTTCATGGTTTTAAATCTTTTGCAGATCGCATGAGTATTGAACTAAATAATGGTATTACTGGCATTGTTGGTCCAAATGGAAGTGGTAAAAGTAATGTTGTTGATGCTGTTCGTTGGGTACTTGGAGAACAGTCGATAAAATCACTTCGTGGTGATTCGGCGATGGCTGATGTAATTTTTTCGGGTAGTAAATCTAGAAAACCATTGAATGTTGCTAGCGTTACACTAGTTTTTGATAATAGTGATAAATATATTCCTGTTGAATTTAATGAAGTTTCTATTAAAAGAAAAGTTTATCGTGATGGGACTAATGAGTATTTTATCAATAATGAGCGTTGTAGGTTAAAAGACGTTGTTAATATTTTACTTGATACAGGTGTTTCTAAAGAAAGTTTTAATATTATTTCACAAGGCAAAATAGAAGAAATAATTTCTAACAAACCATATGAACGTCGGGTTATTTTTGAAGAAGCAGCAGGTGTTTTAAAATACAAAAAACGTAAAGAAGAAGCTTTAAGAAAACTTGAACGTACTCATAATAATATGGATCGGGTTAATGATATTATTAGGGAAGTAGAAGCGCAAGTTGAACCATTGCGTGAACAACGTGATAAAGCCCTTGAATATTTAAAATATAAAGAAGAACTGGAAAATATTGAAATTGCATTAATTACTTCTGATATTACTAATATTAATTTTAAGTATCAACAAAGCAAGAAAAAGATTGATGCACTAAATAATGAAATATTAAATATTTCTACAGGTAGTAATAAAAATGAAGCATTAATTGAAGAAGATAAAAAAGAACTATATAAACTAGATAGTGATATTGCAAATGGGCAAAAAAAATTATTAGAATTAACAGCTTTAGTTGAACAAATAAATAGTCAAAAACAAATTATTTTAGAAAGAAAGAAGTATGAAGTAAGTGATATTAAACTTCATGAAAATTTAGTTAATTTAAAAGAAGAACAATTAAAGTTAGATAATAATATTTTAAAATTGAAAAATGAAGTTAAACTAAAAGGGTTGGAACTAGAAACAGTAATTACTAATTATAATGAACTTGATAATGAACTAAATAAAACTAAAGATATAAAGCGTAAATTAGAAATTGAACTAGCTAGTAAACTTCGTGAAAAACAGTTTACTCAAAATAAAATTGATTATTTAAAAGAAAGTATTGATAATAATAGTACACTTCCAGGCGCGGTTGTAAGTGTACTTAATAATCCCAAGTTAAGGGGTATTCATAATGCTTTTGGAAATCTTATTGAAGTATCAGAAAATTACTCTTTAGCAATAACAACTGCGCTTGGTGCTTCTACTTCAAATATTATTACTGATAACGAAGTTAGTGCAAAAGAAGCAATAGAATATTTAAAAAAGAATCAATTAGGACGTGCGACTTTCTTTCCGCTTAATATTATAAAACCAAGAGGAATTGACGATATTACATTAAGTGAGTTAAGAAAAATAGATGGTTTTATTGATGTAGCAGCAAAATTAGTTAATTATGATAATAAGTATTATAATATTGTTCATAATCAATTAGGCAATGTTATTGTTGCTAAAAATATCGATGTTGCTAATATAATTAGTAGAAAAATAAATTATCGATATCGTGTAGTTACTCTTGAAGGTGAAATATTAAATATTGGTGGTTCAATTACTGGTGGTAATAGAACAAGAAATCGTAATGTTATTATGGATAAGTATGAATTGGAACATCAAATTAAACAATTGAGTAATGTTATTAATGTTGTTAAAGATCTTGAAAACAAAATAAATGCTAATGATTATTTATTAAAGTCGTTAGAAGATAAGATATACTTGGTTAATAAAGATAAAATTAGTATTGAAACAGTTATTAATAACTTAAAGTTGAATTTAAAAGACTTTGAACAACAACAAGTAGCTATTAATAATGAAGTTAAAGGAACTAATAATATTCTTGATAATTCTTTAAGCGATGAAGAAGAATCAATTTTAAAAGAATATTATGAAGTAGTTAAACAACTTGATACGATTAATAATGAGTTAGCAATACTTAATAAAAAACGTGAAATAATTTCTGATGAAATTGAAGAAAAGGAACATCAACTAAAAACAAAAAACAGTTTATATTCAAGTAAGAGTAAAGAACTTAACAATTTAGAAATAGAAGTTAATCGTATGGATGTTAAGTTAGATAATTTATTAAATATACTTAATGAAACTTATAGTATGACGTATGAGGCTGCAACTAGTAAGTATAAATTAGAAATTGAAGAAACTGTTGCACGAAACAAAGTTAATAAATTAAGAAAAGTTATTAAAGAAATTGGAATGGTTAATTTAAATGCTCCGGAAGAATATGAACGAGTAAATGAAAGATATGAATTTTTAATTATTCAACGAGATGATTTGTTTAATGCTGAAAATACCTTATTAGAAATTATTCAAGAAATGGATCAAGTAATGGAAAAAGAATTTATAAAAACTTTTAAAATGATTGAAGGAAATTTTGGAACAACTTTTAAGGAATTATTTAGGGGAGGGGAAGCTACTTTGAAGCTGACTGACCCAAGTGATATTTTAGAAACAGGAATTGATATTGTTGTCTCTCCACCAGGTAA
Source organism: uncultured Muribaculaceae bacterium (assembly GCA_964465805.1). Classification (GTDB taxonomy): domain Bacteria; phylum Bacillota_I; class Bacilli_A; order RF39; family UBA660; genus DUPI01. Next base: position 2,564 of record CAYXLG010000014.1, on the reverse strand, counting down.
AAAGCTAGCAAGTATTTCATTATTATCAGGTGGTGAAAAAACTTTAACAGCCATTAGTTTACTTTTTGCTATATTAAAATCTCGTCCTGTTCCATATTGTATTTTAGATGAGGTTGAAGCTGCGCTTGATGAAGTAAACGTTGAAAGTTTTGGTAAATATTTACTTAAATTAAAAGAAAAAACACAATTTATATTAATAACTCATAAAAAGAAAACAATGGAATTTGCTGATATTTTATATGGTATTACGATGCAAGAATCAGGAGTTAGTAAACTAGTTAGTGTTAAATTACAAGAAAATAAGTAAAAGAAAAATTCTTTTACTTTTTTATTGTTGTTCCGGGATAATAATGTTTTAATATATTTATATAATTAGAACCTTCTTTAGCCATCCCATTAGCACCGTATTGACTCATTCCAACACCGTGACCATATCCTCTTGTAATGAAAATGACTTTACCATTTTCAAAAATAATATCAAAATCAGCGGATCTAAGACCGAGTAAAGTTCTTAGTTCAATACCCGAAAAAATGGTATCATCAATTTTTATTTTATCAATTCTATTTCCATTTGTTTTAGATAATATTTTAATATTAGTATTTTCATTAAAATCAATACCCGTTATAGTTCTGAGATTATCAAAATCTTTAGTAATTCTTCTAGAATAACTAGATGCTTCTAGATCCCAATGACTATCAACGCTTTTTAAATAAGGATAACTGTTGCCCCAAACAGCAAGAGAATCTTCAGTTTTACCATTACTAGTTGAATGATAAATGGCTTCTATGTAATCACCGTTATAAGTTAGATATTCTCCAGTTGTACTAGCTACAGCTTGTTTTATTTTATTATAGTATTTATCAAAATCACTTCCCCACATAGATTTTAATTGATTATTGTCTTTATATACTTGATGGGAAGTAGTATCACTTAATTTTTCTTTTCTATCTATTTTTTTTAAAGCATAAGTTCTTGCTAAAACACTTTGAGCTTTTAATGCCTCTACATTAAATGATGCTGGCATTTCTGCGCCAACCACTCCAATTATGTAGGATTCAAGTTCTAAATTAATAACTTGTCCATTGCTTCTATGTAAAGTAATTTGTTTCTCATAAACTATTGGTTTTGTTTCTGTTTTTTCTACCACTTTAGGTTTTGTTTCTGTTTGTTTTGCTATTTCTGTTTTCTCTATTATTTTTGATTTTTGTGATGTATTCTGTTTTTCTTGAACTTTTGTTATCTTTTTTTCTGGTTTATTTTGAATAACTTCTGATATTTTTTCTGGCTTATTTTGAACAACTTCTGATTTTTGTTCAACTTTTTCTTTAGTTTCTTCAGTTGTTTCTGGAAATTCATTAGGGACATTAATTTTTTCAACTATTTCATAATTCTGGGTTACTGGTTCTGGAATAGAAGTTATTTTATTATTGTTAAAAAATAGGGTTCCCAATATTACCCCACCAACTACAATAAAAACTTTACCTTTAGTAAAATCAATTTCTTTTTCTTTTATGTATTTAATAATTTGATCGTTAAATGCCTCTACTTTTTTATTTATAACTTTAAAATCAATTCCAAATTCATAATTAAAATCAAGAAACAAATATATTTCCTTTTCATAATTATTTTCTACTAATTTATGATGATTAATCATAATATCACCTATAATTAGTATTGAAAATATTAATAAAAACATACAAAAAACAGTGATTGATGCACTGTTTTAGATAAACCTAATTTCGTTTTCACTTAAAATTGGTCTTTTTTTATCTATTCTATCATAAAATAAAATTCCTTCTAAATGATCAATTTCGTGTTGAAAAGCAATAGATAATTCTTCTCTGGCACGAATTTTAATTTCGTTACCATCTTCATCAAACCCTTTAATTGTAACTCTAGCATGTCTTGGTACATGTCCCTCAACATCACGGTTAACACTTAAACAACCTTCACCAACTTCAGCACTTATCATTTCAACTGAGTTACTAACAATTTTAGGATTAATTACAACATAGTTATCAAAAACATTTTCTTCAACTTCGTGAACTATAACAATAATTCTTTTATGAATACCAAGTTGTGGGAATGCAAGTCCCATACCAGGGCGAAGATTATATTTTTTTTGTTTTTCTTCAATTTGACTATATCTTAATTCTGTAATTATTTGTTTGATTATTTTTTTATATTCATCGCTTAGTGGAAAAGTAACTTCTTCACTTTTCTTACGTAAACGTTTATCAGATTCATCTAATATATTTAATTTTTTAAACATAATGCATACCTCCGTGTATATATTTTATCATAAATTAATATAAATACAACACAAAAAAAGGGGAAAATTCCCCCTTATGCAACAACGAATCTTGAACCGATAACTATTACTAATAATATAAATAGCACTAGAATTATCGCAGCTCCACTGCCATAGCCTCTACCATATCCGCCTGGGTAGCCGCAGCCTCCGCCATAGCTTGGGTAACCGCAACCACCACCGCAGCCTTGGTAGCCTCCATAATAATACATATTATTACCTCCTTATCTAGTTCTAGTATAGTGTATTACA
>CAYXLG010000013.1:0-25348 GCA_964465805.1 uncultured Muribaculaceae bacterium | reverse complement strand
AAAAACATAAAATTGTGTTATTTAAAAACGTTATAATTATCTTGTTAGTATAGTTGTTTAAATTTATCTTAAACGATATTATTATTCTAAATTGGAAACATAAACATATAATGTAATGTAGAAAAGGGAGGAATAATATAAATGGAAACACTTAAAGTTTCATCTAAATCAAATCCTAATTCAGTGGCAGGAGCATTAGCTAATGTATTTAGAGAAAAAGGAACAGTTGAAATACAAGCAATAGGAGCAGGGGCGCTTAATCAAGCAATTAAAGCAATTGCTATTGCAAGAGGTTTTGTAGCACCTAGTGGCAAAAACCTTGTATGTATTCCAGCTTTTACAGATGTTGTTATTGATGGTGATGAAAGAACTGCCATTAAACTTATAATTGAATCAAAATAATACCTGAAAAGGTATTTTTATATTAAGTAAAATCAGAGTGTAAATTATTTTACTATAATATTACATATTAAAACATTATATTTATAAAATGAATCATTTGTGATATAATATAGATATAAATGGAGGTATAAAATGAAAAAATTAATGCTTTTATTAACAGTATTTAGTGTAATTATGATATCGGGGTGTGGTAAATCCAAACTTGAAAAATATCAAGAAATAATGGAAGACTATAGTAGACAATATTATGAAAAATATCAAAGAGGTATTAACTTGTCGTCATTAGAGGTAACTATAGATCTTTTAAAAAATGCTAATGATAAAGGTGAAAATTATGATTTAAAAAAATTAGACAAGTGTAAAGGTTCTAGTAAGGTAATTTTTACAGTGGATGAAAAAACAAGAGATATAACATCTGTTGAATATGAGATGAAGTGTGAAAAATAAAAAAATGTACCTTTTAAATTGTATATGATTGTTAGCAAACAGATAATAAATATTCTCGTTAGAATTATATAATATTGAATTAATAACAATTGAAAATTAATGAAAGCTTTATTTGCTTTCTTTTTTTTGTTTGAGTATAGTTATTATGAAAGGAGGAATTAGATGCTTAATCAAACAGTAATTGTAGGAAGATTAGTAAGAGAACCAGAGTTAAGGGAAACGGAAAATGGTACAAAAGTAACTAATATTACAGTGGCTGTTCCGCGTAGTTATAAAAATGCTGCTGGTGAGTATGAAACAGATTTCATCTCTTGTGTCTTATGGAAGGGAATAGCAGAAAATACTGTTGAATATGTTAAAAAAGGAGATTTACTTGGCATTAAAGGAAGGTTACAAACACATAGTTTTACAACAGAAGATGATATGAGAAGAAAAGTAACAGAGGTTGTTGCGGAAAAAGTGACATTTTTGTCTAGTAAAGATAGAGAATAATTCTCTATCTTTATTGATTTAATAAATGTTCAAAATAACATGGTTATAAAATGAGGTTAAAGGATATTATCAAGAAATTGATAACTATGATATTTGTGAGAAAGGTAAAAATAATTCAAATTTTTAAAGATTATAATATTACACTCCTTGTTGATTCCATAATTAAAATATAGTATAATTGATTATGATAGGAGAAGTGAGATTCGTGAAGAAAGATGTTAAAATAATCGTTTTTTGTGTACTAACGTTAATATTAACTTATTTTGGATATAAAATGATTTTATTTATTAATTATAAAGTTGATGTGGAAGAAAATGGTAAAGAATTAATTGAGGAATTAAAAAAGTCGGGTGAAACAATTCATATTAAAAAGAATGTTAATTTAAATGAAGAAAAACTTGAGAAATATAAAAATATATTTTATAAAAGTTTTGATGATAACTTTGAATTAAATGAAAAAAAATCATTAGATAAGGGAAAAAAATCAGATAGTTATTATACATATTATTTGAATAAAGAAGATTCGGATGATTATAGAGCAACTTTTAAAGTTGGAAAAACTGATTATAATTTATATGATATATTCTCATCTGATGATATTTTTGTATATGGCTTTAATTTGAAAAATGTAAATAGAAAAAGGCTTTTAGATTTATATGAACTTTCTGATAGTTATGATATAATTCAATATATTATTAATAATTATCAAAATAAAGTAAACATTTTTTCTAGTAGTAATCAAATAAAAATGAATTATTTTATGAAAACATTTTCATATACGGTAATCCCAAAAGCTAAAACATATCTTATTAATGGAGATTATAGAGGATATTTATTTGTATTAAATGATGATAATTATTATGAAGTCCATTTATTTAATGATAGTGATAATTACATCTTAAGTTTTATTAATAATAATGATGAAGAATATTTTAATTTAAATAATGTAAAAGAATTTATTAGTAATATTCGATTTGAGGGATTATAGTTTATATTATTTTGAGAATATAGAAATACATAAATACTAATAACGTTTTTATCTATTTTAAAAATTGAATTGATTAGGCTTGTAATAGTAAAAAGTAAACAAATTAATGTTTACTTTTTTTATGTTCCCTTTTTATAAAATCTTCATAAAAAAGATCGTCAGGTTTAAGATTAAAGATAGCAGCAATTTTAATTGCCATTTCATATGATAATCTTCGTTTGTTTTTTTCTAGTTGCCAATAATATGTTTTACTAATCTTTAGTAAGTTTGCCATTTCTTGATGAGTGTAGTTATCTTTTTCCCTGCACTCTTGTAATTTGCTCATATTATCACCACCACATTCATTATAAGTTAACTACAGGATAATTTCAAGGTCAAAAATTACTTGTAGGTTAACTTTGTTGAAATAGAATTGTTTGCTGTTATATAATATTAACAAATAGATAACAGGAGGACAATATGATTATTGGTAATAGAATAAAAAAAGCGCGTATTAGCAAAGGTTTATCCCAAGAAGATTTAGGTAAGTTAATAGGCGTTTCTAAAGTTTCTGTTTGTGGTTATGAATTGGGAACACGTACACCTAGCTTAGCTATTTTAACTAAAATAATTAACATTCTTGATCTGAATCCTAATTACTTATTGGGACGGGACATACGTATTGTTTCAGATACTAATGAAGAATATCATATTAAGTTAGCTAAAGAAGATATAGAAATAATTAATGAGTTAAAAAAACATCCTGTTTTATATAACAAAATTATAAGTTCCCCTAAAAGGACAGTTGAATTAATTAATAGGAAAATGACAAATTAAGATAAAACTTAATTTGTTTTATATTTAACAACTATTCATGTTATAATTATACTAGGTGATAGTATGAATATATTAGATATCATTAATAAGAAAAAAAACAAACATGAGTTAACGCATGAAGAACTAGAATATGTGGTAAATGGATATTTAAATGATGATGTTAAAGATTATCAAATGAGTTCTTTGTTAATGGCAATAACTATCAATGGAATGAGTGATAAAGAAACAATAAGTCTTACTAATATTATGTTAAAAAGTGGAGATGTTATTGATTTATCTAATATCAAAAAAATAGTGGTCGATAAACATTCGACTGGTGGTGTTGGTGATAAAACGACTCTTATTCTAGCGCCCCTAGTTGCATCTTGTGGTATAGCAATTGCTAAGATGAGTGGTCGGGGACTTGGTCACACTGGTGGTACGATTGATAAATTAGAGGCCATTCATAACTTTCAAGTGGATATTTCTAATGAAGATTTCATTAGACAAGTAAATGACATTAACTTGGCTTTGGTTAGTCAAAAAGGTAACTTAGTGCCAGCTGATAAAAAAATATACGCCCTTAGAGATATTACTGGAACAACTTCATCAATACCTTTAATAGCATCAAGTATAATGAGTAAGAAACTAGCAAGTGGTGCTGATAAGATTGTTATTGATGTTAAAGTTGGTAAAGGGGCACTTTTAGATAATATAGAAGACGCTAGAAAGCTTGCTAAGTTAATGGTTAAAATAGGGAAAGAAAATAATAAAGAAATAATATGTGTTTTAACCAATATGGATGAACCACTTGGATGTGCAGTTGGTAACGGAATTGAAGTTCTGGAAAGTATTGAATTTTTAAAAGGGAACTCGCCTGACGATTTATATATACTAGTTGTTTCACTAGCGTCAGTTATGGTTAGTATAGGTAAAAATATTGATATTAAAGCTGCTCTTAGTGAGGTTAAAAGAAATCTTGAAAACGGTAATGCCTATCAAAAATTTTTAGATCTAGTCAAATATCAAGGCGGAGACATTAATCAAATTTCCGTTTCTTCAAAAGTTCATTCTATCAGAAGTAATAAAAGTGGATATATTCAAAAAATAGATGCTTTGAAAATTGGTAATTTGGTTAAACAATTAGGCGGGGGACGTATTCAAAAAGATGATATGATTGATTTAGGAGTGGGAATTTTTTTAAATAAAAAGGTTGGAGATTATGTTTTAGAGAATGAAGAATTATTGAAAGTGTATTATGGTAAAAATGATATTAAAGTTCAAGATATTTTAAATTGTTTTGAAATTGATGTATTACCCATTGATAAAAAGCCATTAATTCATGAAGTGATAAAATGAAAATATTAGAACATATTTTAAACAGTGTCATGATTTTATCTGCTTTTGAAAAAATTATTATTCAAGTTATTAGAGCATTCCAACCAATATTTGTATTAATAATAATTATTACTATTATCTGTATTGTTTTAAAATTTAAAAAATATGGTTTTCAAATATTTTCGGCTTTTAAAAATAAAAATATTTATAATTATCAACAACAAATAATTGTAAGTGGTTTAAGCAAAATTGAAGGCAATCGTAAAATAATTCCATTAACAAATTATAAATCGGATATACTAGTAATAGATGAGAGTGGAATATACTTAATTATTTATTATAATTATTCAGGAACTTTACGTGGCAACGCTAATAATGAAAATTTAGTATTAAAGAAAGGTGAAAATTCCTTTTTAGATATGCCCAATCCTTATAAAGCAATCCTTGATGATGAAAAGAAACTGAAAGAAATTATAAAAGATCAACCAATAAAAAAATATATTGTATTTAATAATAATTGTAGTGTTCAAATCGAAGGGATTAAAAATGTAGAATCTATTTTCTTGCGCCATTTTCATCATGTTTTTAAAAAAGAATTTAAAACAATACATACTAAAAATATTAATATAGATAAGTATTATAATGAAATAATTGTTCAAATACATGATAAAAGTGGTGTTGAACTTGCGAAAAACTAAAAAATGCTATATAATATAAGAGGAGAGTGAGAGAATGCTATATCCATCAATTGATAAATTATTACATCAAATAGGGTCAAAGTATTTATTAGTTAATGTTGTAGCAAAAAGATCTAAAGAAATGATAGAAACTGGACATTATCAAATGCCAGAAAGTGATTATAAATCAAAAACAACAATCGGAAAATCTTTAGAAGAAACAGCTAACAACATGTTAAAAATATATGAAAAAGACAAAGAATAATAAAAAAGCGACTTATTAAAAAGTGGCTTTTTTATTGCGTCAAGAACATTTGTTTGGTATAATTATTTTGGTGATATAATGCATATTGAAAAAATAAAAAAACTCAAAAATGGGAAGTATAAAATTATTATAGATGGTAGTGATGATCTAATTACTTATGATGAAGTAATTTTGAAAAATAATTTACTTAATAAAAAAGGAATAGATAAAGATTTAATAATAAAACTAAATATTGATACTGATTATTATAATATTTACAATAAAGTTGTAAAATATATTCAAGTAAGATTAAGAAGTGAAAAGGAAATTATTAAATATTTAGAAAAGTATAAATTAGATGAAAATGAAAAAGACAAAATTATTGAAGAATTAAAAAATGTTGGTTTTGTTAATGATTTAAATTTTGCCAAAGCTTATATTAGTGATAAAATGAATTTGAGTAATTATGGTCCAAATAAAATAAAACAGGAATTAGGTAATCATAATATTGATAAACATATCGTTGAAGAATTAATTAATAATATTGATTATGATGAAGTATATGAAAAATTATATCGATTAATTAAAAAGAAAATTTTTTCCAATAAAAAATTTTCAAAGTATCAATTGAAATCAAAAATATTAAGTTATTTTATTAATTTAGGCTATCAAAACGATACGATTAATGAAATATTTGATGAACTTTACGTTGAAGACAATAATATAATAAAAAGAGAATATGAAAAGATATATATAAATTTAAAAAGAAAATATAGTGGAGATGAATTATATTTTAAAATCAGACAAAAGTTATACCAAAAAGGATTTTTTATTGAAGAGATCAACGAAGTTATTAACGATAAAATAGAATAGAAAAAAACATATGAAATTTCATATGTTTTAATTTTCTTTAGTTAGTAAACTTGTATTAGCTTCATAAATCTTTTTAATATCTTTATCAAAAATATCTAAATTATATTTTTTTCTTATTTCAGACCAAGCTACTTGAGTTGCATTAGTTGTTTGGTCATCAATTTTTTCACTTACTAAAGCATCAATAATGTGATTTTTTGTTTCTTCTAAACTTGGTTTTTCTTTTTGATTAACTTTTAAGATAATATGATAACCAAAAGTAGTTTTAACAGGTTTTTTTGTATATTCTCCTTTTTTTAGTTCTAAAGAAGCTTCAAAGAATTCTTTGACGTGTTGATCTTTTGATACATCTTTAATTAATCCACCGTCTTCTACACTACCTGTATCATCAGAGTATTTTTTAACTAAATCTTCAAATTTAGAACCCTTATCTAGTTTTTCGATTATATCCTTTGCTAGTTTTTCAGCTTCCTTATTTGCTTTGTCTTGTTCATCTGTATCGTCTTTTTTATCTGGTTGAATCAAAATATGACGCACATCCATTTCACCAAATACATCTTCATCATAATATTTTTTGATTTCTTCATCAGTTAGTTGTTCTTTATAATAGTTTTCCGCAACTTTAACTTTTTTTAAGTCAACAATTATTTCCTTTAATAATTCTTTTTCACTATTATAACCATAACTTTTTAATGCTTGATTAAAATCTTGACCATTATTTTCAAAATTTAATTTTATTTGCTCTAATTGAAATTCTGCTTCTTCAGTTATATCTTCGCTCGTTTTAATTTCTTTTTCTACAATAAATTCATCAATTAAATTAATAACAGCAGATGTTCCATACGGTTTTCTTAAATTATCATAAACCTCTTCAACTGTAATTTCCTTCCCATCAATTTTAGCAACTAGCTCTTGACCATTGGCCAACTTAGGGATTTTATTACAACCACTTAGAACAAATAAACTTGCAATAAGTGCAAATCCCATTACCTTCCTTTTCATATCTTAAACTCCTTTCATATCACAATTATAATGATATCAAAAAAAAGCAAAAAAAACAATAATTTAGGGAAAGTAATCACATAAATGCAAAAATCCCATAAAATAATGTGAAAAGAGAAAAAGGAGGCATGACTTATGTATAATACTGGTATATCTGGTGCTGCTATCGTTTTAGTATTATTTATTCTGCTAATTATAATACTTGGGGCGTATATTTAAAATTTATATGATTGGGGGTGCTTATAATGCCTTGTCAAGAAACTTGTAAAAAACCCGTACCACATCGTAGTTGCGGTTATATAGTTATTATTGTACTGTATATTTTGTTAGCAATTATACTAGGTTCGGTATTTTGTTATTAAAAGAGGGGAAGACCTCTTTTTTATTATTTTACATAAAAATGTTAAAAAGTCTTTACAAAAAATCAATTAGGGGGTAAAATAGTGGTATACAGTGGTTGGTAGTGGTTGAAAGTGGGTGATTTTTATGTTTATGGGGGAATATCATCATAGCATTGATGATAAGGGAAGATTAATCATACCTTCTAGGTTTCGTAGTGAATTAGGAGAAAGATTCATTATTACCCGTGGTTTAGACAACTGTTTATTTATTTATCCCATAAACGAATGGAATCACATTATAACCAAATATAAGCAATTACCTAATACGAAAGATGCAAGAAATTTTATGCGATTTTTCTTATCAGGAGCCACTGAATGTGAATTTGACAAACAAGGTCGCATTAAAATTCCAATACCACTTATTTCATCTGCTCATCTTGAAAAAGATTGCGTAATTATCGGTGTTAGTGATCGTTTGGAAATATGGAGCAAGAATAATTGGGAAGAATTTATTACTAACAATGAAGATAGTTTGTCAGATATAGCCGATAATTTATTTGCTAGTAATTTAAATATTTAAGGTGATAATATGCATATCAGTGTGTTACTAAAAGAAAGCATTAAATACTTAAATTTGAAAGAAGATAGCATCGTTGTCGATATGACTCTTGGTTATGGGGGTCATAGTTCAGAAATACTTAAAAGAATAAAAAGGGGTTATTTATTCGCCTTTGATCAAGATGATGATGCTATCCTAGCAAGTAAACTAAAATTAAGCAAAATTGCTGACAATTATGAAGTTATTAAAAGCAACTTTGTAAATTTAAAAAAAGAATTAGGCAAACAAGATGTAATGAAAGTAGATGCAATACTTTTCGATCTTGGTGTTTCTAGTCCTCAGTTAGATACAACTGAACGGGGATTTAGTTTTCATAATAATGCAAAACTTGATATGAGAATGGATCAAATGAATGAATTATCTGCATATGAAGTTGTTAACAATTATTCTTATGAAGAATTAGTTGATATATTTTATAAATATGGTGAAGAAAAATATGCGCGTTCAATTGCTAAAAACATTGTAAAATCAAGAGAAGAAAAAGAAATATATTCAACCAGTGAGTTAGTTGAAATAATTAAACAAAGTGTACCTGAGAAATATAAAAGGGACAAGCATCCTGCAAGAAAAGTATTTCAAGCTATAAGAATTGAAGTAAATAATGAATTAGAAGTGTTTGAACAAGCTTTAAAGGATTCTTTAGATATGTTAAATGTTGGTGGAAGAATATGTGTAATAACATTTCATTCGTTAGAAGATAGAATTTGTAAAAACATCTTTAAAGAATATTCAAGAGTTGATAAGAATTTATCAAAATTACCAATAATACCAGAAGATTATCAACCAAAATATAAAGTGATTGGTCAAATAAGTGCTAGTAGGGAAGAACTAGAAAAAAACAACCGTGCCAGAAGCGCTAAATTAAGAGTTATTGAAAGAATAAAAGAATAAAAAGAAGAGGGAAAAGATGAAGACAAAAAAGCAATGTAATATAAGATTAACAAAAGGTGAAAAAATTCTATATGTAGTAGCAATTTTATGCATTGCTGGAACTACAGTTTTTAAAATTTTCTTGGGGGCCAGGATTGGTCATTTAAACATTAGTGTTGAAAAATTAAAATATGAAATAGATGTTCAAGAGAAAAAGGTTGAAGGCTTAACTATGAAAGTAAATGAATTAACATCTTTTGATAAAGTTAAAGAAGTGGTTAAGTCAATGGGTTTGGCCTACCATAATGATAATATTATTGATGTAGATTAATAGTTGAGGTGAGGTATGAAAAGAGGAAATAGAGTAAATAACAAATGGGTGGTACCTAAAAAAATATTTATGATATTTCTTTTTTTAATTGCAATTTTATATTTACAATTATTTCGTTTATCTGTTTTTCCTGTAGTAGATGGAATCAACATAGATAAATTTGCTAAGATGAGAAATACAGAAAACAGAAAACTATATGCAACAAGGGGGAATATTTATGATAGTGAAGGTAATATTCTAGCCCTTAATGTTTCATCTTATACAGTTATTGCTTATTTAGATCCAAGTCGTACTACTGATTCTGAAATGCCAAATCACGTAGTTGATAAAGATAAAACTGCTGAACTTTTAGCGCCCATCTTAGAAATGGAAGCTAATTACATTTTAGAACTTTTAAATCAAGATTTATATCAAGTAGAACTTGGACCTGGTGGACGTGATATTACTGAACTTAAAAAGGATGAAATAGTTGCACTTAATTTACCGGGAATTGATTTTATTGAAAATTATAAAAGATTTTATCCTAATGGTGATTTTGCATCATATATTTTGGGTTATGCTAAAACATATGAAGAAATTGTTGAAACTGAATATGGTAAAAAAATTAATTATGATATTGTTGGTGAATTAGGAATAGAAGTAGAATATGATGAAATATTAAAGGGGACTGATGGTAGTCTTGTTTTTCAAAGAGATCGACACGGTTATAAAATACCAGATACAAAAGAAAAAAGAATAGATGCAATTGATGGTAAAAATATATATTTAACACTGGATGCTAGTATCCAACGATTTGTTGAAACAGAAGTAAAAGATGTTTACAATAATTATAAACCTGAATGGGTTCAATTACATGTAATGGACGCTAAAACTGGGAAAATACTTGCCTCATCATCTTCACCATCTTTTGATCCTAATATTAGAAATATTGTTAATTATGAAAATCCACTGACATCATATGTTTTTGAACCAGGTTCAACAATGAAAACTTATACATATATGTGTGCAATTGAAAAAGGTACTTATAAAGGTGATGAGTTATATGAATCGGGTAAAATTAAAATTGGCACTAATACAATAGCGGATTGGAATAATGTTGGATGGGGTAAAATCCCTTTTGATAAAGGTTATGAATATTCTAGCAACGTTGCTATTGCTAACTTATTAGAAACAGCAATTGATAAAAATGATTTATTAAATTGCTTTAAAAAATATGGCTTTGGTGCTAAAACCGATATTGAATTATCTCGTGAATTGGAAGGAACTTTAAATTTTAATTATCCAATTGAAGTAGCAGCTGCTGGTTTTGGGCAAGGTATTACGACAACTGCTATTCAACATCTGCAAGCATTAACAATAATTGCCAACAACGGAACGATGCTGAAACCTTATGTTGTTGAAAAAATAGTTGATCCTAATACAAATGAAGTCGCATACGAATCAAAAATAAAAAAAGTTGAAAATGTAGTTTCTAAAAAAACAGTAGATAAAATGAAGGATCTAATGTATAAAGTAGTTCATGGAACAGATCCTGGAACAACTGGTATGGCTTATAAACTTGATGGTTTTGATGTCTTAGGAAAAACAGGAACTGCAGAAATATATGAAAACGGAAGATATTTAACTGGATATAACGATTATATATATTCATTTTCAGGAATATATCCTAAAGACAACCCAGAGATTATTATTTATGGGGCTGTAAAACAACCGTCACAAGGTCGAGGTTCAAGTTTATCAGCAGCAACGAGATCACTGATGAAAAATATTGCTAAATATAAAAATATGTTTAGTGAACAAAAAACAGAAACAACTATCATAAAATATGAACTTCCATCATTTATAAATATGAATGTGGAAGATGTCAAACAAAGTTTATTAGATAAAAAAATGAAACCAATTATTTTAGGGGATGGGGACCGTATCGTAAAACAATATCCTAATAAAAATAATGAAGTATTAAGTTATGATAAAGTGTTTTTGCTTACTAATGATACTAAAATTTTTATGCCTAATGTATTAGGATGGTCGCGTAACGAAATTATTAGTTTATGTAACATGCTTAATCTTAAATATGAGTTTGAGGGTTATGGTTATGTTGATGCTCAAAGTATTTCACCAAATTCTATTTTAAAACAATCAGATATTTTAAAATTAACTTTAAAACAAAAGTTTGATATTAAAGAAAACAATACAGAATAGACTAGATTTTCCAAAGAAGAAGAAAGTCTTCTTTTTTTGTGGTTATTATTGACATTTAGTAAAAAAGCGTTATAATAAATATCAATTTACAAATTCTTAGTGAGGTGCGAGAATTATGAAAACTGTACAGTGGTTAAAAAAAGAAGGAATTTTTGGACAACAAAGCAATTTATAATATTGCATATTTGTTGTCCCTTTTTTATAAAAAGGATGGTGTTGTTATGAAAAAAACAACCAGTAGTAAAATAAAAAAGAAGGATAGTAAAAAGAAAACTAATATAGTATTGGTAACATTGTTTCCTAAGACACATCGCATTTTTGAAGAAAATCTAGGACTTGAATATTTAAAAGCAGTCTTAACAAAAGAAAAATATAATGTTATTATAATTGATGGTTGGCTAAATGAATTAACTGTTGATGCTGTTTATGGAAAAATTATGAAAGTGAAAGACCCATTATTCGTAGGAATTTCATCGTACATGGCAAATGATTTCCCAACTATTAATTTAATTACTAAATTAAAAAATATTAATCCTAAAGTAACTATTGTTTGTGGTGGATATGGTCCAACTTTTTATCCGGTTGAATATTTAAACAATGGTGCTGATATAGTGCTTAGAGGAGAGGGAGAGCAAGTAATTGTTGATTTGTCAAATTCTTTAAAAACTAATTCTAAACCTATTGATGTTAAAGGAATTTGTTATAAAAATAACAATGGATTGATTATTTTTAACGATAACGCTACTTTAATTAAAAATTTAGATTCTATTCCATATCCAAGTCGAGATTTTTTAAAATATGTTTTAGAACAAAAATCAACAGTTAATCTATTAACTTCAAGAGGGACAACTGATGATTCTGTTGTTTCAGATTTTTTTAAACATAGCAAAGGTAAAACTTGGAGAGGTAGAAGTATAAAAAATATAATTGATGAAATCGAAGAATTATATAATCAAGGGATTAATCATATAAAAGTTATTGATGACAGTTTTATTGATGGTAATCGTAATCAAAAATGGTGTAAATTATTTGCTAATGAAATCATTAAAAGAAAGATTAAAGTTCGTTTATGTGGTAAAATAAAGGCAGAAAAGGTAACTGATGATATTTTAGAACATTTAAAAAGAGCGGGATTTTTCTTATTTGTATGTGATATACAAAATATAATTAATGATAATGAAACAACAAAAACAGTTTTAGAGTTATTTAAAAAACATAAATATATTGTTAAACTGGAATATGAATCATATAGTGGAAGTTCCACGTTAGAAGAAATATATAATTTTTTAAAGAAAACCGATTTTGTTATAAGTCCAAGCAATTTTTCAAAAGCATTTTTAAGGGAAGACATTAAAGAACACAAAATATATGAAGCATTAAAAACATGGTGGGAAAAATACAATGAAATATATGATATGGCCGTTAATCCGATTTTATCACCTAAGGCAATTAATAAGGAGCAAATTGAAGAATTTTATTATTATGCTATGAAAATAAAAAATAAAGGTTTAGGAATTTTTAAATTATTATTAGATACAATTACAAAAGATGAAAATGCTGACCTATTACCTGTAATAAATAAAGAAATAAAAAATAATGAAGAATATTATAATTTAATCAAAGAAGAACTTCAAAAATTATATATTAAAAATGATATAGTATATAAAAATTCAAGCACACCATTTATTTAAAATATCGTAAAAAAGTTATAATAAGTAGTAATTTATAAAAGGGTGTGAGGACTGCACTGAAGTAAGTGTTTGTCGTGGTGGATGTGCGGCGGCTGCTTATTGGTACAATTATCATAAAAACAATGATAATAGTATGATGAATAAGGATCCGTATTGTATAATTGATAAACCTAAGAGTCCTAATAAACCATAATTTAAAGAAGTAAAAAATCTTGTTCACCAGGATTATTTATGTACTTGGATTGGGCAAGTTAAGTAAAATTAAAAACCAATAATATATATGTTAAAATGTAAAGGATAGAAAAATAAAATAATGGAGGAATAAAAATGGTAGATGCTAAAGATTATTTAGGAAAAGAAGTTACAATTAAAATCGATCGAGAGTTAGGCAGTAAACATCCAAAATGGGGATTTATATATTGCTTAAATTATGGTTTTGTACCTAACACAATAAGTGGAGATGGTGAAGAGTTAGACGCTTATGTTGTTGGTGAATTTAAACCAGTCGAAGAATTTAATGGGGTTTGCATTGCTGTAATTCATCGTACTAATGATGATGATGATAAATTGGTTGTAGCACCAAAGGGTGTTAATTATAACGATGATCAAATCAGAGCATTAACTGAGTTTCAAGAAAAATTCTTTGAATCAATAATTATTAGAGGTTAATAATGTTTGATTTGCTATTAAAAGATGGTTGTTATCTAGATATCAATATTAATGTTACATTAGCAACCGATGGGATTGCTACTAATGACAGTTTGAATTTACTTGATTCTTGTTGTACTCTTGGTCTTACTACAGATATTAAAATATTGATTTAATGGATATTGAATATCAAGGAGGTTTATGTTTAATTACTAGTTATTTAGCTAAATTATTAGAATTTGATGCAGTAATTATTTCTGATGCTTCAGAACATGTTTATTCATCAAATAAAATGGTTGATATGAAATTATTATACGTGGCAATGACAAGACCCCTTCACGAGTTAGAAGTGATTTATAGTGGGGAATTGACAAAACCATTAAAACAAAAGGAGAAACAAACAATAATAAACAAATAAAAATTTATTTGTTTTTTTGTTATCTTTAAACTTGTCTATTAAACTTTAAAATCACATATATATTTAGTGGGTGATTTAATGTTTTTTAAAGGAATACATAGTCGCATTAGAATAGTACTTTTTATTATTATTATGCTCATGCTTTTAATTGTTTTTAAAGTTTTTTATATTCAGGTTATTGATTATGAAAGATTAAATAAATATGCTTCTGGTCTTTGGAGTCGGAATTTACCAATTGAAGCTAATAGAGGATTAATCTTTGACCGCAATGGATTAGTATTAGCTGATAATCTAACAACAACCTCATTAGTATTGATACCTAATCAAATTGTTGATAAGCAATTAACAAGCCAAAAATTAAGTGAAATTTTAGGCGTTAATTTAGATGAAATGAAAAAGCATGTATACAAAAAAACATCAATTGAGAGAGTTCACCCAGAAGGCAGAAGGCTTTCTTATGACATTGCTGATCAAATACTAGCACTTAATCTTCCAGGAGTGTATTTGGTTAAAGAAGCTAAAAGAAATTACCCATATGATATGTATATGTCTCATACTTTAGGATTTGTTGGAATTGATAATCAAGGACTGAGTGGACTTGAATTAATGTATAATGATTATTTAACTGGTAGTTATGGAGCTATTAAATATTTTAGTGATGCAAAAGGAAAAAAATTAGAGTTAACTGAAATATATGAAAAACCACAAGATGGTATTAATGTTACATTAACTGTAAATCACCAATTACAACTGGCCTTAGAACGAGAGTTAGATAATGCAGTATCAAGGTACAATCCAGATCAAGCACTTGGCATAGTAATGGATCCCAACAATGGAGAAATATTGGCTTTATCATCAAGGCCTAATTTTTCACCAAGTAATTATCAAAAATATACCGTTGAGGAAATAAATCGTAATCTACCCATTTGGGCAACTTATGAGCCTGGTTCAACTTTTAAAATAATTACTTTAGCTTCAGTATTGGAAGAAAAATTAATTGATTTAGATAAAGATACTTTTCATGATTCGGGGAGTATTCGAGTAGAAAATGCTAGACTTAGATGTTGGAAGCATGGTGGACATGGTACTCAAACTTATTTAGAAGTTGTGGAAAATTCATGTAACCCTGGTTTTGTTTCGTTGGGATTAAAATTAGGTAAAGAAAAATTATTTGAATATATTAATAATTTTGGTTTTGGAAAAAAAACTGGAGTTGATTTAAATGGTGAAGGAAGCGGAATTATATTTAATCTTGATAAAGTTGGACCGGTTGAACTCGCAACCACTGCTTTTGGGCAAGGAGTATCAGTTACGCCTATTCAACAAATAACGGCCGTTAGTGCAGCTATTAATGGTGGATATTTATATCAACCATATATTGTTAAAAGTTTAAATGAACCAGTTACTAATAGTGTTATTACATTAAATCAAAGTAAGCTAGTAAGAAAAGTAATTAGTGAAGATACTAGTAGTAAAGTTAGATATGCTTTAGAAAGCGTTGTATCAAATGGTACCGGAAGACAGGCTTATATTGAAAATTATCGAGTTGGTGGTAAAACAGGAACCGCCCAAAAAGTTAAAGATGGTCGATATATGGTTGGTAACTATATTGTTTCATTTATTGGTTTTTTACCAGCTGATGATCCTAAAGTTGTTGTATATATAGCAGTAGATAATGCTAAAGGTGTTACACAATATGGTGGAACCATAGCTGGTCCAATTGCACGTAATATAATGCTTGAAGCAATTGATGTTTTAAATATTTCTAAGAGAAGTGGAGGAATGCCAAAAGAATATAATTATTTAGATAAAATTTATGCAACTGTTCCTGATGTTGTGGGAATGAAAGTTAAAGAGGCAATGCCATTACTTAAAAAATTTAAAGTAGAATTTAGTGGTTCAGGTAATACAATTGTATATCAATCACCTAATCCGAGTGAAAGAATTTATGAAGGAAATGTTATAAGATTATTTTTAACTGAAGAAAAGGAAACTAATAATTAGATATAAAAATGAGTTAATCTAAAGAAAATAAAGATTAACTTATTTTATTATTTATAAATAAAAACCGCCAAAATTTGACATTAGTATAAAAATTATATATTATATTCGTAATTATGCATTAGGGGGGAATGTATGAGTAAAGAATTTAAAAAATTATCTTTTCTACAACGTAAAAAACTAACAAAAGAAGAACTCGAAAAATATCTAGATGACTTAAATGAATATTACTTTCAAAAAAGAAAAAAAACTGTTGGCGAAAATGAGCCAATTAAATACATAAAAGCGAGAAAGAAAATTTATGGTTTCTTGCGCCGACTTTTAATTGCGCAAACGAGTCTTAATCGTCAAAAGGTTAATGTTTTAAGTGATGAAAGAAAAGGAACTAAACAACCAAAAATTTATGCTCTTAATCATATTGGAAAATATGATATAGAAATGGCTATGCAAGCAATAAATGATCATACTTTTGTTTTGTTAGGTGACGCAAAGTATATGTATCAAAAAATTGATGATGTATTTCTCAGTATAAATGGGGTTATTTATTTAGATGTTTATAAAAAAGAAGATAGACATCTTGCTAAAGAAACCGCTATTAAAACATTAAAACAAGGTGGTAACGTTTTATGGTGTCCGGAAGGGATTTGGAATATAACAGAAAACCAAGTTATTTTGCCATGCTCATATGGTATAATAGAAGCAGCACTACAAAGTAAAGCTCAAATCGTACCAGTAGCAATCGAGCAATATGATAATGAGTTTTATGTGAAAATCGGACCAGAATTAGATGTTGAAAAATATAAACAATTATATAAAGATGAAAAAGAATTAAAAATAAATGCCATTAGAGATTTAAGAGAACATTTAGGAACATTAAGATGGAAAATATGGGAAAGATTTAGTTTTGTTACTAGAAATGAGATCCCAGATAATTATTATGAACAATTTGTAGAAGAAAGAATAAATGAATGGCCTCATTTTACACACGATGAAATTGAAGAAAGAGTATTTAAACAACCTGGTATTGTAACAACTAAAGAAGCTTTTTCTCATTTAGAAAACATAGAATTTAATTCTGATAATGCTTTCTTGTTACGAGGTCATCCTAAAATAAAAGACTTAAAATTATCAAAAAACAAATAATATTAAATGAAAAGGGGTAATAATATATGAGTAGTTTGCATTTTCCTATTTGTGCAATATTAATTTCTTTAACAATTAACATAATTTTCTTTGGTAAAAAGCACATTCGAACTATTGAAACAAAGTTATATTCATATTTTATACTTTTATCGTTAATAGAGGCGAGTGTTGCAACTATAATTGTAATGATTTCCCAAAGTATTGGAACTGTTAAAATATTGTATCTTTTGCACAGACTAGATTATATTTTAATTTTATCACTTGTGTGGATTATGCTTATATATATCGTTACTTTAACTTTTAATGTTGGTGAAGGATTAAAAAACTTTGTTAAAATAACAACAATAATTAATTTCATTATAGTTATTAGTATTTTTATATTTAATTTAGAAATTATTAATACTGGGAATGTAATTGATACAGCTGGTCCAGCAATGTATATATTAACCTCTACAGTCGCATTATATATATTATTAATAATAATTTCTATTATATATTCTATTGTTAATAAAAAGAAACAATTTAATCTAAAAAAATATATTCCTTTATTTATACTAATTTTATTAGCTGTTTTCACTTTAATAATGCGTTCAATTAATCCAAGTATTTTACTTGAATCATTAATTTTTTCATATGTCGGGTTTATTATGTTTTTTACAATTGAAAATCCAGATCTGAAGTTAATTCAAGAACTTAACATTGCTAAAGAACAAGCTGAAAAAGCTAATAAAATGAAATCTGATTTTTTATCTAGTATGAGTCATGAAATAAGAACACCACTAAATGCAATTGTGGGTTTTAGTGAATTTGTTAAAACTTCTAAAACTTTAGAAGAAGCACAAGAAAATGCTGACGATATTTTATCTGCTTCTAAAACATTATTAGAAATTATAAATGGAATTTTAGATATATCTAAAATAGAGGCTGGAAAATTAGAAATAGTTAATACTCAATACAATTCAATAGAACTATTTAATGAAGTGGTTAGATTAATTCAACCACGAATTGACCAAAAAGGATTAGAGTTTAAAGTTAAAATAGCTGAGGATTTACCAGCATATTTATATGGTGACTACATCAATTTAAAAAAATCAATTATAAATTTATTAACAAATGCTGTTAAATATACTAAAGAAGGTAGAGTTGAATTTACCGTTAATTATGTCAATAAAGATGGTGTTTGCCGATTGTTAATTTCTGTTGAAGACACTGGTCGTGGTATTAAACCAGAAAACATTAACAAATTATTTGATCAATTTCAAAGGCTTGAGCAAGATCGTAATACTACAACAGAAGGTACTGGATTAGGACTTGCAATCACAAAACAAGTTATGGAATTAATGGGTGGAAAAGTAATTGTTCAAAGTGTTTATGGAAGAGGTTCGAAATTTTCGTTATCACTTGATCAAAAGATTGTTGAAACCCCAATATATATCGAAGTGGAATCAATTGATGAAAAAGATGATTTTTCAAATAAAAGAGTTTTAATTGTTGATGATAATAAATTAAACTTAAAAGTTGCATCAAAGTTTCTAGCCCAGCACAACATTAAAACAGATGAAGTTCTTGATGGGTATAAATGTTTAGAAAAAATTAATAATAATGAAAAGTATGATTTAATATTGTTAGACATTATGATGCCGGGTATAAGTGGTGTTGAAACCTTAAAAAAATTAAAAGAAATACCTGATTTTAATATTCCGGTAATTGCATTTACAGCTAATGCAGTAGCAGGGATGCAAGAGGAATATTTAAAAGAAGGATTTGATGATTATATATCTAAGCCTATTGAAATAGGAGAATTGGAAAGAATATTTAAAAAGTTTTTTAAATAATAATATGTAAAGTAAAGGTTCTTTGTCAAATAGTGTCAGTGTAACCCCAAACTAATGATAAAAGAGTTTTTAATCAGAAGGTCAAAATGAAAGTTTTGATCTTTTAATTTGTATAAATTAAGTGTCTTTTTATTAGTAGTATTCTAGTTTTGAAATGTTTAAAACCTCTATAGCAAAATGGTAATTATTAGTTTCTTCAATAATACCATTATTAATATCATATTTTAATTTTTTTAGTATAATCATTATAAGTAATACAATCAGATGCTTTCAATGTTTTTTGGTAAACTCATTGTATCACAGGAATATGGTTATGGCCCTTTTTTATGTTTTGTTATATATCAATTATAAAAAGTTCTTTTTTTATAACTTGTACATATAAATAAATAGGGGATTAATAATTGATTTTAGGTTTTTAAATGAAAGTGGTGATTATTTGCTAATACTAACAAAATCTGTAATGGTTATGATGATTAGTTTTATTGTTTCAATTATTTTTGCTTTAATAATAATACCAATATTAAAAAAAATGAAAGTTGGGCAGTGCCTTAGTATTTATTTAGAAGAAGTACATAAGAAAAAAACAGGAACTCCAACCATGGGGGGGATTATTTTTATTGTCCCCACTGTTTTAATCTTTGTTGTACTTTGGTATTTAAATAAAATTAATATTACTTACAGTTTAATAATTATTATGATAACTTTTGTTAGTTATGGAACACTTGGTTTTGTAGATGATTATTTAATAATTAAAAGAAAAGATAATAAAGGTTTAAGTGAAGGAACAAAATTATTATTACAATTAATAATAGCAGTAGTTTTCTTTTACTTATTTATGAAAGCAGGAAATGAACCATTACTTTGGGTTCACTCATTGAATATAAAACTAAATATTAAGTGGATGTATGGTATATTTATATTGTTAGTTTTAGTAGCCAGTAGTAATGCGGTTAATATAACTGATGGATTAGATGGCTTAGCTGGTGGTCTTTCTGTTATTGCTTTTTTGGCTTTTGGTATTATTAGTTGGGGTACTGGTTGGTTAGATGGTTACGAAGAAATAGCATTGTTTTGTTTTACCTTAATAGGATCGCTTCTAGCTTTTTTAATCTTTAACGTTAACCCTGCTAAAGTTTTTATGGGTGATACAGGTTCACTTGCTATAGGTGCAACATTAGGGGCAATCGCCATTATAACTAGGCATGAATTATTATTAGTCGTAATTGGAATAGCATTTGTTATTGAAACAATGAGTTGTATTATTCAAAGAGTATACTATAAATTTACTAAAAAAAGAATTTTCTTAATGACACCAATTCATCATACATTTGAAAAAAAAGGTTGGGATGAAAGAGATATTGTTAAATTATTCTGGATAATAGGTCTTATAGGAGCTATGGCAGCTATTATATATGGAGTTTGGTGGTAATTTGAAAAAACAAAAAGTTGATATATTATTATTGTTAGCAATAATAATTATTGCTATTTTTGGTATTATTATGATTTATTCGGCTTCATATATATGGGCTGAATATAAGTTTAACGACCCATTTAAATTTGTCAAACATCAAACATTATTTTTTATTGTTGGAATTATTTTATTGTATATTATTAGTAAAATTAACTATTACGTTTATTTTGAGTATGCCAATATATTATTATTAGCTTGTGTTGTCTTATTAATACTTGTATTAATACCAGGAATAGGAACGGTTAGAAATGGTAGTCGTAGTTGGTTTGGAATTGGTTCATTTGGAATCCAACCCAGTGAATTTACTAAACTGGCACTCATTATATTCACCTCAAAATATTTGTCCAAAAATATTAAAGATATAAAAGATATTAAAAAAGGAGTGCTTCCTATTATAGTTCTAACATTAATTATTTTTGGTTTAATTATGTTACAACCAGATTTTGGTACAGGAACTATCATTGTAATGAGTATAATGGGAATGCTTTTTATATCTGGCGTTAAGTTTTCCTTTTTCATGCGAATTGGTATTATAGGAATATTAGGAGTAGTTGGACTCATTATTGCTGCCCCTTATCGTGTTGCTCGTATCCTTTCGTTTTTAAATCCTTGGAAAGATCCATTAGGAACGGGTTTTCAAATTATTCAATCTCTATATGCAATTGGACCGGGAGGCTTGTTTGGTTTTGGATTTGGAAATTCTAGACAAAAACACTTTTATTTACCCGAACCACAAACTGATTTTATTTTTTCAATAATTAGTGAAGAATTTGGATTTTTAGGTGTAATCATTGTATCTACATTATTTTTAATAATCATTATTAGAGGTTTTGCTATTGCTAGAAATTGTAAAGAATTATTTGGGAAGTTTTTAGTATCAGGCATTACTTTTGGTTTAGCATTTCAAACTGTACTTAATTTGATGGTCGTAGTTGGATTAATTCCTGTAACAGGAGTCACTTTACCATTTCTTTCATATGGAGGTTCTAGTCTTTTAATAACACTTGCTTCAATGGGTATAATTCTCAATGTAAGTAGGTATCAAAAATAATGTTTAGGCATTATTTTTTTATTGATTAATGTGCTATAATATTAAACCGAAACGGGGGGGATAATATGGATAAGGAAGCTTTTCCGTATAAAAAAACAGCATTAATAGTAGCATTTTTAATTTTCACTAGTATGTTTCCTACTAAAAAAAAGAATAGTGGTACTAAAAAGTTATCTATGGATGATAGTGTTTCTATTGTTACTTATAATATTGGTGATTGTACTTTTGGAGATATAGATTTTTCTACTTCTAAAGCAGAAGTAGAAGAAATATTAAAAAAAATATTTGAAGATAGAAAATATGAAATATTATATGAAGAAGAAAATAATAGGACTTATGCTTCTATATCAATAGATAAACCATTAAATAATAGAGAAAAATCATTAATTAATAATGAAATAAATAAAGATATGTATCAAGTTAATATTGATTTAGGAAATAACGGTAAAGGTGTAATAGAAATACATTTAAAAAGTCCATTAGAAATTATAAATAACTTAAATGATTAGAATTATTCTAGTCATATTTTTTTATAAAAATATAACTAACTAGGAGATGGAACCGTGAATAAAAAACACTATACAATAATTTTGTATTGTTTATAAGTATTTGCTGGTAATAATGAAGAAGAAAATCAAAAGATAATATAATATTTAAAACTATCAATGAACATTTTTCTATTAGTTTTGAATATAGAAATAAGCAGATGATTACTTTAATAAAAGGTTTTATTAAAGTACAACTTTATAAAGTTGATAAAATATTCTGCTTTTTATATAGTATAATATGAATAATAAAAAAAGTTAAAATAATTTTCTAAATTTTGGAACTTTTTAATTGAAAAAATCAACTTTAATAGTGAGGTGACTAGAATGATCGATCAAGAAACCTTGAATACATTTGATAAAATCTATAAAGAATCTTATCAAAATGTTTTGAAATATGTTATCTGCAATTGTTCTAATATAGAGGATGTTAAAGATATTGTTCAAAGTGTCTATTTAGAGCTATTAAAAATTTTAGATAAAGATATATTTTTTAATAAAAGTAATGCTTATATAATTGGTATTGCTAAAAATAAGGTTAATGAGTATTATCGCTTTAAATATAAAGCAAAAATTGTATCTATATTTTCTAAAAAAGAAGATTTAGAATTAATAGATAGTATTCCTGACAATATTGATTTGCAAGAAGAATTTATAAAAAAGGAAGATTTAAGATTTATCTGGGATTTTTTAAAGGGAAAAAAAGTAGTTGTTTCAAAAATATTTTATCTTTATTATTATGCGGATATGACTATTAAAAATATTTCTAAAGAACTTAATATAAGTGAATCAAATGTAAAACATTATTTGTATAGAACATTAAATGAACTTAAGTTTATTATGAGGGATAGGGGTGATAAAAATGTCTAATAAGCAGATAATTAAAAAGGTGTTTGATGAGAAATTTAATAGTAAAGAAATAGAACAGCAAATACTTTTAAAATATGAAAGGAAAGGGAAAAATAAAATGAATAAAATAATGAAATATGCTATTGTTCCGTTGTGCTTTATACTTGTTGCTTTTATAGGAATTTCGCTAAATAAAGGTAATGATATTTTAGAAGAAAAAATAGGGATTATGAAAGTATATGCTTATACTTTATCAGAAAGTAAAGAAATACAAAAAAAAGAGTTAAATGATAATGTAAAATTTCTTTTAGCAAATTATAATTTAGCTATGTCAAGTGTTCCTGGTTATCCGATTGAGTTTGAACTTGATAACTTAGATTATGTAGAAATTAATGTAACTGATGGAACTATTTTAGATTGGAACAGTGATACAGGCATAGTTAAAAGTTTAGAAAATACATATAAATTATTTAATTGTGGCACTTTATATTTTAATATAAATATAAATACAAATATAAAGATAATAGGAATAAAAGACCAAAAGGAAGTTTTTGAAAAAAATATAACAATTTCAAATGATGATAACTTTAATTATTATGCTATTATAAGATAGATATATATAAATTACGATTTGGCAATCAGATTGATGTGCTAATCGTTTTTTTATGTTTAAAATGTTTATCATAAATGACTAGATTAATTATTCTAGTCATATTTTTTTTGTAAAAATATAACTAACTAGGAGGGGGAACCATGAATAAAAAGTCGAAAATAAATTTATTTTTTGATAGTAATGGGGAAGACTTACAGAAGATTATAGATGAAATGTTATTAAAAATATATATTGCCAAGCAAAAGATGAGTTGTAAAAATGAGAAAAGTACTATACAATAATTTTGTATTGTGTATAAGCATTTGCTGGTAATAAAAGGAGGCTATAAATGGAATTATTAGCAGATGTACTTGAAAAAGCAAATAAAGTTATATATCGAGTTGCAATATATATAAGATTATCTAGAGAAGATGAAAAAGAAGGTGTTAGTGAAAGTGTTACTAATCAAAAAACATTATTAGTAAAATATGTTAAAGAACATGGGTTTAAAATAGCTGACATTTATATAGATGATGGATATACAGGAACTAATTTTAATCGACCAGCATTTAAAAAAATGATACAAGATATAGAAGCGGTCAAAGTTGATATGGTTATTACTAAAGACTTATCAAGATTAGGTCGTGATTATATTGGAACTGGCGAATATGTAGAAAAATGGTTTCCTAAGCACAAAGTAAGATATGTATCATTACTAGATGGATTAGATACATTCTTAGATAATTCTAATAATGAAATAGCACCTTTTAAAGCGATTATTAATGATATGTATTCTAGGTATAACTCAAAAAAATAAAATCAGCTTTAAAATCACTTTAAGAAGAAGGAAAATGGGTAGGAGGATGTCCACCTTTTGGATATAAAGTTGATCAAACAGATAAAAATCATTTAGTAGTCAATGATGATGAGGCATGGATTATCAAAAAAATATTTGATTTAGCATTAGTTGGTAAATCAAGAAATCAAATAATTAATGTCTTATTTAATGAGCATATTCCAACACCATCAATGGTAAGAAAAATTAATAGAACACAAAAATATGCAGATATAGGATATTGGAATTCTACAACAGTAAAAGCAATTTTAACTAATGATTTATATACAGGTGATATGGTTCAAAATAGAAGAAGTAGAATTAGCTATAAAATAAGACAAATTGTACCCAATGATAAGTCTAAATGGATTAGAGTAGAAAATACTCATGAGGCAATTGTTTCAAAAGAAGATTTTGAAGAAGTAGGTAGATTACTTGGTGTAAATAATGGACTTAGATATGAAAAAAAGATTAGAGGAGTATTTGATGGATTAATATATTGTTATGAATGTAAACATAGAATGGCTCTAGTCCTCTATGTAAAAAGAGGTAATAAAATTATATTAAAAAATCCTATCTCTTTGATAGTGGCTCAGGGGGGATATTGGGTTTTGGTTTTGGTAATTCAAGACAAAAACATTTTTATTT
>CAYXLG010000012.1:0-26453 GCA_964465805.1 uncultured Muribaculaceae bacterium | reverse complement strand
ATTAGGTTTAACTAATTGCTGTTTTTTTGTATTAAGCATATAATAATTGCGCAATTTTGATATGTTGATAATCCATCATCTTAATATTATCGCTTAAAATCCTAATTGATGGTATTTGAACTAGAGTTTTATAATTTAAATTCATTAACTTTAGGAGTTATACGATCGTTGTTATGAGTAATTTCCCATGTTTTTTTAAGATTATCAATTAACAGTTGTTTATCAACATCAGTATTAATAATATCTGATATTGAGACAACACCTGCTAAATATCCATCATCACTAATTAATAATCTTTTGATTTTATATTTGCCCATAAGTTTTATAGCGCTTTCAACACTTTCACTTTTATCAATGCTCACTAAATTACGATTTATATAATTTTCAATGGTACAAATTTCTTCGTTATTACTGATACAATTAATAACAATATCACGATCAGTAATGACACCAATTATTTTTTGTTCTTTGGCTATTGGAATAAAACCAGTATCGTATTCACGCATTAATCTAGCAATATCAATTAAGTTGTCACTATGTTTTCCGACTATTAAGTCTTTGCTCATAATTTTTTCTAAAATCACTTTATCACCATTATTATTGTTGTCCAAATATATTAGAATATACATTCATATAATTAAACAGCTAGGTGGTGGTATTATTAGGCGAAGGGTAAAATTACGAAAGAAATATTTATTACCTAAAGTGAAATATTCTAAAAAAAACATTTTGATTTTTTGTTTAATACTTATAAGTATTACTGTACAATTAATTTTTTCATATATTAATGAAAAAATTACACCTATTCTTATAAATTATGCAGAAGTTGAAATAAAACGATTTTCCAATTTAGTTATTAATCGTGTTACGAGTGAAGTTATTAATGAAAATTTAAATTTAGATGATTTATTAATTATTACTAAAGACAGTACTAATGAAATAAAGACAATTGATTTTAATCCCATTGTTGTTAATAAACTTTTAACTATTATTACTAATGATGTTCAAAAAAATTTAAAAAGCATTGTTAATGGTAGGATAGATAAAGTTGATATTATTGATGATTCTTTTATTGATTATAACTTAGATAAATTGCGCCAAGGGATTATTTTTGAAATACCATCTGGTGTCATTTTTTCTAATTCACTCTTATCTAATCTTGGGCCTAAAATACCAGTTAAATTTAATTTAGTGGGAGAGGTTATTAGTCATGTAAATACCAAAATAACTAATTATGGTATTAATAATGCTATGATGGAAGTAAGTGTTAATATTGAACTTAACGAACAAGTTATTTTGCCATTTATTTCAAAAAAAGTAATGTATAATGTTAACATACCAATTGCAATTAAACTTATTCAAGGAGTGGTCCCTAATTATTATTTAAATGGGATTAATACTAACTCGCCAAATCTTTTAATACCTGTAGAATAATTTAAATGACTATGGTATACTAATGTTGTTAGAACAGGAGAATATTTATGACACAAAAAATAAAATTAAATATACTAAAAAGGGTTTTAATGATTGCTATATTATTAACAATTATGTTAATAGGAATTAATATAAATAATAATAGTAAAATAATTAGTAAAAGAGATTTTTATATAGCAGGTAATAATGATGTTATTAAGGTTTATAATAATAATTTTGAAGAAGTTGGTACAATACCTCGTGGTACGAAAGTAAAAGGTAATTTAAATGAATTAATTGATAAAGAAACTAATGTAAAATATTATAAGATTAATTATAATAATCAAGCTTATTTAGTTGAACAAATAAGTTTGGTTTCTAAAATGGAGGAGGTTGTTTTGGAAGAAAAACTATATGTAAGAACTCCTGTTACCGTTTATGCCAATGATAAAGATAGTTCTATCGCATCGATGATAAAAAAAGGTGAAGAAGTAATTATTATTGGTTTTGATAGATTAGATAATGAAGGTAAAGTTAATAAGTATAAGATTAAGTATGGAGATATTACAGGATATGTTTATGGTAAGTATTTAGTTGATAGTAAAGAAGAAGCCTTGCGCAATTACGATAAAGATGGAAGTTATCAAAAACATTTAAAGAGAGTTGATACACAAGGTGGGGGGGCTGCTGGTAATTTAGATTTTTATCCACATGAAAAACCAAAGTTTGAAGATAATGTTATGCCTGATGAAGTTCGTGCATTATACTTAAATAGTGGTGTTGTTAAAAATGTTGATGAATATATTAAGTTAGCTAAAGAATCTAATATTAATGCATTAGTAGTTGATATTAAAGATAATACATCACCGGCATATGCATCACCAGTTATGAAAAAATATTCTCCAACTAATTATGCAAGAGCGCATAATAGTTTTGAAAACTATAAAAGTGCTATCCAAAAAATAAAGGATGCGGGGTTGTATGCAATTGGAAGAATAACGGTGTTTAAAGATTCTTACTTTGTTAATGATCATCCCGAAAGTGCGATTGTTGATAGTCAAACGCGTAAGCCTTTTAATCATAATGGATCATTCTGGCCAAGTGCTTATAATAGAAAAGTATGGGAGTTTAATGTTGAATTGGCTAAAGAAGCGGTACAGGAAATGGGATTTAATGAAATTCAATTTGATTATGTTAGATTTCCAGATCGTACTTATAAATTAGAGCAAGCTGGAACAATTGATATGAAAAATATTTATAATGAAGAAAAAGCTCAAGCAATTCAAGGATTTTTATTTTATGCAACTGATGAACTACACCAATTAAATGTTTATGTAGCTGCTGATGTTTTTGGTGAATCAGCCCATCCTTATGTTACTGGTTATGGTCAATACTGGGGTGCAATATCAAATGTAGTAGATGTTATAAGTCCAATGCCATATCCTGATCATTTTAATGCTTATGAGTATGGTTTTAGTGAAATTGTTTGGACTGTTCCTTATAAACTATTAAAGTTTTGGGGTGAAAATTATGTTACTCTTCGTCAAAATGAAATACCAACCCCAGCAATTGTCAGAACGTGGATTCAAACTTATAACGCTATAAGGGCTCCTCGTATTGAGTACAATGCTGATCGTATTTCTGATCAAATTAGAGGATTATATGAAGCTGGTTTAACTGGTGGATATATGACATGGAATGCCGGTTCTAGTTTAAGTAAATATAAAGAAGTTTCACCAGCGTTTAAAATAGATTATTAAGGTGGTATTATGAAAAAATATGAAATAAATAATAATTATTATGAACTTATTGAAAATTACAAAGATGGTTTTGATTTAGAACTAGTTGCTGAAAAGATGACTGATTACTTTGATGATTATGATTACGTTGTTGGTGATTGGTCATATGGAAAAATAAGACTTAAAGGTTTTTGTAATAAAACTAATTCAATTTATAAAAAAATAAACGATTTTAAATTGAAAGATGATTATATAAAAAACAGTTGTTCGTATGATTGTAAATATTTTGTTTTAAAAAAAATGACTATTAATAAAAGTTAATAGTTTTTTTGTAGAAAAAGAATATTATATTTGATATAATATTAACGATAGGAGTGATAAATTGGAATTAAGTGAATTGTTGAATATTTATAATGATTATCTAGTTAGAATTAATGAATTACGGGGGGCTCTTTGACTTAGATTCTAAAATAAAAAGATTAAAAGAATTAGAAGGAATAATGAATGCTTCTGATTTTTGGAATGATAAATCAAATAATGAACAAGTAATTCAAGAGTTCAATAATTTAAAAAAACTGATTGAAGAGATTAATTCTCAAACTGAAGAAATTAATACTAATTTAGAACTACTTGAATTATTGAAAATAGATTTTGATGAAGATATAAAATTAATGTTAGAAAATAATATTGATGTAGTTAATAAAAAATTAACTGAATTAGAAACATTATTATTGTTAGATGGGCCTTATGATAAATATGATGCGATTTTAGATATTCATTCTGGTGCTGGTGGAACAGAGGCTAATGATTGGGTTTTTATGTTGTATCGTATGTATCTTCGTTATTTTGAAAAAAAAGAATATAAAGTAGAAGTGTTAGATGAACAAAAGGGTGATGAGGCTGGTTATAAAACTGTATCATTATTAGTCAAAGGTAAAAATACTTATGGTTATTTAAAAAATGAAATCGGTGTTCATAGATTAATTAGAATATCACCATTTGATTCTAATTCCCGCCGTCATACTTCATTTGCGTCAGTTGACGTAACACCATTATTTGATAATGAAGTAAATGTTGAAATAAAAGATAGCGATTTAATTGTTGATGTTTACAGAAGTAGTGGTGCTGGTGGACAATCAGTTAATACAACTGATAGTGCAGTTCGAATAACTCATATACCTACTAAGACTGTTGTTACTTGCCAAAATGAACGAAGCCAAATTCAAAACCGTGAGAAGGCTTTAGAAATCTTAAAAAATAAATTATATAAACTTGAGTTAGAAAAACAAGAAAAAGAACTTAGAAAGTTAAAAGGTATCCAAGAAGATATTAATTTTGGTTCACAAATTAGAAGTTATATCTTACATCCATATTCGATGGTCAAAGATCATAGAACAAATACTGAAATAAGTAATGCAAATAAAGTATTAGATGGTGAATTAGATATGTTTATAAATGCTAATTTAAAGAAAAAATAACATTAAGAAAGTGGTGGTTTAGTGAATTTAATAAATATGCGGGGGGTTACCAAGCAATATAAAACAGGAGTTACAGCAATACACGATTTAAATTTATCAATAAAAAAAGGTGAGTTTGTTTTTGTTATTGGTTCAACTGGTTGTGGTAAATCAAC
Source organism: uncultured Muribaculaceae bacterium (assembly GCA_964465805.1). Lineage (GTDB taxonomy): Bacteria > Bacillota_I > Bacilli_A > RF39 > UBA660 > DUPI01. Next base: position 21,668 of record CAYXLG010000012.1, on the reverse strand, counting down.
CTTAATTAAAATGCTTTATCGTGAAGAAAAACCAACAAGTGGTAAAATAATTGTTGGTGGAATAGATGTTGCAAAATTAAAAAATAATAAAGTATATAAACTGCGCCGACAAATTGGAGTTGTTTTTCAAAACTTCCGTTTATTAGAACGTTCAACAGTTTATGAAAATGTTGCTTTTGCACTTGAAATATTTGGTGCACCTAAAGAAGAAATTCATCAAAAAGTAATTAAGGTTTTAGAACTAGTTGGATTAAAAAATAGAATTAAAAGCTATCCCAATCAATTATCTGGTGGAGAACAACAAAGAGTGGCAATTGCTAGAGCGATTGTTAACGGACCAAAGTTATTAATTTGTGATGAACCAACAGGAAATTTAGATGAGGATACAAGTGAAGAAATAATGGAAGTGCTAGAGGAAATTAATAAACTAGGTACAACAATTATTATGGTTACTCATGATCGTAAGATTGTTGAAAGAATGGGTAAAAGGGTTATTTTATTAGATGCCGGTCGGTTATTAAAAGATTATGAGAAAGGAACGTACAAAAATGAAGTTAATTAGAATTTTAGGACGAAGCATAAGAGATGCGTTTAAAAGTGTTTTTAGAAATTTTTCATTATCGATGGCTTCAATCTCATCAATAACTATTACTTTATTAGTGGTTTCTATTTCTATAGTACTATCTACTAATGTTAATAACTTTGCCGTTTTAGTTGAAAAAGATGTTACGATTGTTGCATTTGTTGATAATGAAGCAACTGATGAAGATATATTAAAAACAGAAGAAAAAATTAATAAATTGAAAAATGTTGAATCATATGAATTTCAATCAAAAGAAGATATTACTACTGATATGATGGAATCTTCGGATGTTTTTAAAAACATAATGGGTGGTTGGTCATTAGAAGAAAATCCAATCCAAAATACATTTTTAGTGAAGGTCTCATCTATTGAACAAATTGGTGAAACAGCTAATGAAATCAAAGAAATTGAACATGTTGCTGTAGTAAAATATGGGGAAGGTATGGTTGAACAATTAATTAAAGTGTTTGAAGTTGTTGAAAAAATCAGTGTTATAATAGTTATTTCATTAGTTTTGGTTACAGCTTTCTTAATTTCTAATACAATTAAAATTACTATTTTCTCTAGAAGAACGGAAATTGGTATTATGAGATTAGTTGGAGCATCAAATATGAATATTAAAATTCCTTTTGTCTTAGAGGGATTGTTTTTAGGAATATTAGGATCCATTGTTCCAGTTTTAATAACAACTTATGGATATGTATCTTTATATAAAAATTTCAATGGACAATTATTTTCACCCTTTATTAAACTTATTACTCCAACCCCATTTGTTTATCAAATATCTGGTATCTTAATATTAATTGGTGTTGTAGTAGGAATGATAGGTAGTTGGCGAGCTGTTAAAAAGCATTTAAAAATATAGTTATTAGTTATTTTTTATAAGAACAAGTAGTAAATTACTTGTTTTGTTTTTAATAATTTATTTATTATAATTGTAATAGATTTACAACAATGCTATAATAAAAAATGGATAGAGGTAATAATATGGAAAATAATCAAATAGATATTAAACTAGGATTAACAAATGCAGAAGTTAATGATAGAATTAATAATAATCAAGTTAATTATGATACTATTGTACCAACTAAAAGTGTTATTAAAATTATAAATAGTCATTTGTTTACTTTATTTAATTTTTTGAATCTTGGGCTTGCTATAGCAGTAATTCTAGTTGGTTCTATCAAAAATGTTACATTTATGGGAGTGGTTATTTGTAATACTTTAATTGGTATTATTCAAGAATTGAATGCTAAAAGAATCGTTGATAAATTATCTATAATATCAGCAACAAAGGCTCTTGTTATAAGAAATGGTAAAAAACAAACAATTTCATTAAATGAAATTGTTATTGATGATTTAGTTATTTTGAAAAGTGGTAACCAAGTTATTTGTGATTCAATTATATTAGAAGGGGATTGTGAGGTTAATGAATCATTAATTACTGGAGAATCAGAACCTATATATAAACATACCGGTGATAAACTTTTATCGGGAAGTTTTATTGTTAGTGGTGAAATAAAAGTACAAGTTAAACATGTAGGAAAAAATAATTATACTGCTAGGATTACTAAAGAGGCTAAGGTTTTAAATGGGAAAAAATCTGAGTTAATGTATTCTTTAAATAAAATAATTAAGGTGATTTCAATTACAATTGTACCAGTAGGAATTGTTTTGTTTTTAAAACAATTATCTATTGATAATAACACTATTAGAAGTGCCGTTATTAACACTGTTGCAGCATTAATTGGAATGATTCCAGAAGGGTTGATATTATTAACTAGTACTGTTTTAGCAGTTAGTGTTATTCGACTTGCTCGTTACCGTGTTTTAATCCAACAACTTTATAGTGTCGAAACGCTAGCCAGAATTGATACCATTTGTTTAGATAAAACAGGTACTTTAACGGATGGGTTAGTTGAGTTTGTTGATTTTATAAAAATAGGTGAGATTGATAATGTTGATGAAATTATATCAGCAATGGTATCTAATCTTGATTCTAATAATACTATTAATGCACTTAAGAAAAATTATCAATCGAAATATCCTTTGAAAGTAAAATCTGTTGTACCATTTTCTTCATCAAGAAAATGGTCTGGTGTAAGTTTTGAAAAAGTTGGGACGTTTGTGATGGGGGCTCCGGAATTTGTTTTTAGAGACAACTATGATGAAATAAAAAACATTGTAAATAAATATTCTACTAATTACCGTGTTTTGGTACTTGCTAAAAGTAATTATGATTTTAAAAATAATGTGTTACCTAAAAATCTTCGACCGCTTGGATTAATATTATTAAGAGATAATATTAGAAAAGAAGCTATTAAAACACTTAAATATTTTAATGAACAAGGTGTTCAAATTAAATTAATTTCTGGTGATAATGTTTTAACCGTTGTCGATATTGCTAAGCGTGTGGGTCTTGATGTTAATAGTAATTATATTGATGCATCATTAATTAAAAATGATGAAGAGTTAGTTGAAGCATCTTTGAAATATGATATATTTGGTCGTACTAGTCCACAACAGAAGAAGAAAATTATTAAAGCATTGCAAGATAATAAACATACAGTTGGATTTGTTGGTGATGGGGTGAATGATGTACTAGCTCTTAAAACAGCCGATTGTGCAGTAGCGCTAGCTAGTGGTAGTGATGCTGCTAGAAATGTTTCTGAAGTAGTATTACTTGATTCTAATTTTGATGCAATGCCTCACGTTGTTAATGAAGGAAGAAGAACAATTAATAATATTGAAAGATCGGCTACATTATTTTTAGTCAAGACTATTTATGCAACTGTGTTAGCATTATTATTTTTGTTTATTAATCGACCATATCCTTTTGAACCAATTCAGCTTAGTTTAACAAGCATTTTTACAATAGGAATTCCTTCATTTGTCTTAGCAATTGAACCAAATAAGGAACGAATAAGAGGTAATTTTTTAACTAATGTTATTAGTAAGGCGATGCCGGCAGCACTAACAAATGTTATAAATATTCTTTTAATTATGATTGTAGGAAATTTATTAAAATTATCCCTTACAGAAACTACAACATTATCAGTTATCCTTATAGCTTTTATGGGTTTTACATTATTATATAAAATATCGCTTCCATTTAGTTTTGTTAGAATGGGGCTAATGGTGTTTGTTATTTCAGGTTTTTTGATAGGTGTTTTAGGACTCCCTGATTTATTTTCACTAACTGAGTTGAACTTAGTAACATGGATTGTTATGATATTATTGATGATTGTTTCGGTTGCTAACTTCAATTATTTTACAAATATATATTATAAATTAAAAAAGAAATATCCTAAATATTTTAATTAGAGAGGAAATCAAAATGAATAATTTTATAGGACTTTTATTTACTTTAGTAGTAGGTTTGTTTATCTTAATTGGAACAGCTATTGTTAAATTTACAAAGAACAACGATAAGTTTGTCCATTTTTCAATTGGTATGGCTTTAGGTGTTATTGGAACTTTAATTATTATGGAATTATTACCTGAATCATTTGAATTATTGTATGAAAGTTATAGTATGACAATTACGATAATTATGATTATAGGTTTTTCCGTTTTAGGGCTTCTTTTGTTAATGGCTCTTGAAAATTTAATTCCAAATCACGGACATGGCCATGGTGAAGAGTTATTTCACCTAGGATTAGTATCAAGTATTGCTATTATTCTTCATAATATTATTGAAGGTATGGCTATTTATGCAACTGCTACAAGTTCTTTATCAGTTGGAATCTTAATTGGAGTAGGTGTTGGACTTCATAATATTCCAATGGGAATGGTAGTTACATCAGCTTTAGATAAAGCTCATACTAGTTTTTCTAAAAGATTTGTAATCTTATTTTCAATATCAATTTCTACTTTTGTTGGTGGATTAATTATGTATTTTAATAGTAATTTTTTAACTAATTCCACTTTACTTGGAATAGTATTATCTATTACTCAAGGAATGCTTGTTTATATTGTTGTTTTTGAATTGTTGCCACATATAAAGTATTGTGATGATAAAAAGAATAGTATTATTGGAATAGTTTCAGGAATAATAATTATGGTGTTCAGTACATTTTTTTAATTAATAATTATAGTCATATATCAAAGCTATTAAATGGTTATTATTGAGATAGTTAGATATATGGCTTTTTTTATTAATCTTGTGTTTACATTGTATTTTGTTATTAAATATATATTATAAAAATTAACAATCATAGTTTTATTTAACAAAATATGACATACTCGTTATAGTCAGTTAGTAAGTATAAAATATAAAATTTATTAGAAATATTTTTTTATTAAGTGTAGCATCATTTACATTTTTTAACATGGGCACTTCATCAAAAATGTATCTTGATTTTAAAATTAATGGGCTTTCTGGTTATATGTCAGAAGTTAAAACTAAAAATTATTCTACTATTCAAAGAATAGAAACGTTAAGATCAGATGATAAAATACAAGCAACTCTTTATGAGATGGTTTCTAGTGCTAGTAAGAGTATTAAAACAATATATATAGAAGCCAAATCGATTGAAGGTAGCTACCCAACTTATGTTATTTAAAGTTTTGGTGATATTTGAAAAACTAAAGGGGATTATAAATTAAAATTAAAGAAAAATAGTATATTTGGTACTACTAGATATTGGGGACATTGGGTATATGATCTTCTTTAATATCAAAAATAAGCAAAATGATGTAAATAGTAAGTAGTGATTTTTAAAAAATAATAATCAAAACTGACCTTACTGTATTTTTTAAATACTGGATATTTCATAATAGGTTTTCTAATTTAATATTTTTCTAGTGAAGTATTTGTTGATATTAATTATATAATTTGGAAATACTTTACATCTTTACCCAAACGTTAGTTCGTGGTATAATTTGAGTGGTGATAAGATGAAGAAGATTATAATGCATATTGATGTTAATAATGCTTTTTTATCATGGACAGCAGTATCGCTTTTGAATCAAGGTTTTAAGTATGATATTCGCAATAGTTATGCTGTTATTGGTGGTGATGAAAGTAAAAGAGCTGGTGTTGTTTTAGCTAAATCTAATCCTAGTAAGAAGACAGGTATTATTACCGGTGAAACTTTATACACAGCTCGTAAAAAGTGTCCGGTTCTTAAAGTTTATCCACCTGATTATACTCTGTACGAGGAGATGTCTAATAAACTATTTAAATTTTTAAGTAACTATACTCCAGATATTGAAATATATTCAATTGATGAATGTTTTTTAGATTATACTAAAGTAAAAAAAATATATGGTGATGAATTAGTATTTGCTCATAAAATTAAAGAAGAAATAAAAAAGGAATTAGGTTTTACCGTTAACATAGGAATTGGTAATAATAAATTATGTGCGAAAATGGCATCGGAATTTAAGAAACCAGATTTAGTTCATACTTTGTATATGGAAGAAATTGAAACTAAAATGTGGTCATTACCAATTGAAAAGTTGTTTGGAGTTGGTCGTAAAACAGCACCTAAAATGAGAGAGTTAGGTATAAATAGTATTTATGATCTAGCGCATGCCAAACCTCATAAATTATATAAACACTTTAAAAATCAAGCAATTAAATATATTGAAGCAGCTAATGGAATAGGAGAAACAGAGGTTATAAGTGAAGAGTCAGACCCTAAAGGAATTAGTAATACAGTTACTTTGACTCAAGATTGCGCTAATAAACAAGAGTTATATAAAGTTTTAGAGATGATTGCTGATAAAGTATCTTTATCACTTCGAAGTCAAGAAAAATATGCAGGCGTGGTGGCAGTTATTTTAAGGGACAAATATTTTAATAATAAAACTCATCAAAGGAAACTTAAAAATGCTACTAATATAACTTCAGAAATAATTAAGGAAACCAAAAAATTATTTGATGAAACTTGGGATGAGGAGCCAATTCGATTGATTGGTATTAGATTAGATAATTTAACTAGTGAGTGTCCTTATCAAATGTCATTATTTGAAAATATAAATGAAAGAGATAACCAAGAAAAATTGGAAAAAATAGTTGATGATATTAATCAAAAATATGGTCCGAAATCAGTTAAAAAAGCGTCACTTGTTAGAAAATCGGGTTAGACATGATATAATATGATTAACAGAAGTAAGTAGTTAGTTTGGAGGAATGCTATGGTTTTCAAAAGTTATAGTTGGTCTATAGGAACAACTAGTTTTAGAACAAGTCAATTAAATTATAAAATTGAAAGGCAGTTGCAATTATTAAAAGAATTTTGGAATTTAAATCCAGGAGTAAAATGGAATAAAGTTACTCAAACAAAGTATTATAAATTTTTAAAACAAAAAAATTTTGTTACTGGAGATGCTCCAAGACCTGATAAGGATGCTAGACAAAAAACTTCGGGACTTGTTGATTTAGGATTAATAGATAATTCTAGACGATTAACTAATATTGGAATGAAAATAGAAAGTTTATTAGATGTTAAAAATAATAATAATATATTTTTAATTGCTGAAGATAGTTATAATTATTTGTTACAGTTTTTAAAAATGCAAATTAGTAATGATACAATAAATATTAGACCTTTTATTGCCTTAATATATATGATTGAAAAATTGGGCTATTTAAGTTATGATGAGTTTACATATTTATTACCACTTTGTAAAAATAAATTTGATGTTATTAAAATGGTTGAATTAATTAAAAATAATAGGTGCGGTTTAGATATTGATGATATTATAGTTACCAAAATTTTTGAAATGAATAATTATATTAAAGCTTGGATGTTTTTTAGACAGGAATATCCTGTGACTGAATCGACTTTTGAATATATAGGTATTAACAGAAAAAGTAGAAATTACGATAGACCTTATGAGAAACTTTACCATCTATTGGTGGATTTGGTTTTTCATTTAAAAAACAAGTCGCATGATGATAGATATTTAAAATATAAGGAATTGTATAAAGCTTGTAACAAAATTTCTGGTAATGCCAAAAGGTTGTGGAAAGATTATTTGTTTATGGGTTATACTGTTAATAATTTAGATGAAGAATTTGATATTAATTTTAAGAAGTTAGAAATTTCTAAACAGTTCAATATCATTGATTTTAAGAGAGTATTTTTCGAAAAAATGCATACCTTTAAATGGAAAGTTAATTTAAAGGAATATTTTGATTTAAATAAAAGATATTTTTCGTTAACTGATATTTTGAGGTTTAGTGAGGAAAAAATAGAACTAGATACCTTACCTAAGTATTATTTTTCATTAATAATTGAAGACTTATTAAATGAAAATTTAAGAACTGATAAAGAGTATAGAAAAGTTTTTAATAATTTGATTTCAATTGAGAAAATTTCAGATAAATACAAAATTAATATTGATTCAGTGATAGATTCTATTAATAATGATCTTGGAACATCTTTAACCATTAACAATATTAACAGTTATATTGAAAACAAGAAAATAGAAGACTTTAATAATCTTATAAATAAAAGATTTACCAATGATAAAGTTTTAAAATTATTAGATTATATAAAAGTTAGAAATGATGAAGAAATATTTGAGTATGTGACAGATAATGCTACAATTTCAACTATTTTTGAATATATAGTAGGTATTTCTTGGTATCGGATAAGTGGTAAAAAAGGTAATATCTTAAAATATATGAATTTAAGTTTAGACGCCAATTTATTACCCAAAACTCACGCTGGTGGAGGTATGGCCGATATTGTTTATGAATATGATGAAGATTCATATCCAAAACACAATTTATTATTGGAAGTTACTTTATCTGAATCTACTGGTCAACGTTCAATGGAAATGGAACCTGTTTCAAGGCATTTAGGGGAATGTATTAAAAAATCTGGTAATGAACGAGATTATGCAGTATTTATAGCTAATATACTAGACGAGAGGGTAATATTGGATTTTAGAAATCGAAAATCTTATTCTTATCCTTTGGGTGGCGGTAAATATACAAAAGGCTTAAAAATAATACCAATTGATATTGATGCTTTACAAAAGATTCTTATAAAAAATATAAATTATAATCAGATATATGAATGGTTTAATCAATCTTATATTTCTGAAGTCCCAGATCCAAAATGGTATGAAAAGGAAATTTTAAATAAAGTGAATATTTTGTAAAAAATTATTGTTATATTTATTTTATTTTGTTATAATACCTTTAGAGTAAGATGCTTAAAATGGAAATGGGGTGTTGGTTTTGAAAAAGATATCAATAAATAATCGCAGATATATAGGCAGTAAATATAGATTGTTAGGTTTTATATCTGATATCTTACAAAAAGAGAATATTGAGTATTCTTCTTTTTTAGATTTGTTTGCTGGCACAGGTGTAGTCGCTGATTACTTTAACAATAAACAGACTAAGATTTATATAAACGATATATTAAAATCAAATTATATATCATTTATTGCTTGGTTTGGAGATGATAAAATAGATAAAAACAAAATAAAAGAATATATTGAAAACTATAACAATTTATCAGATTTAGATGATAACTATTTTTCGATAAATTTTCATGATACATATTTTAATAGAGAAAATTGCAAGAAAATAGGATATATTAGAGAAGATATAGAAAAAAAATATTTGAATGCAGATATTAATATTCGTGAAAGAGCAATATTAATTACTTCTTTAATGTATGCAATGGATAAAATAGCAAACACAGTAGGACATTATGATGCATATAGAAAAAAAGGAGATTTAGATAAAAATCTGGAATTAAATATGTTGGATTTGAAGCCTAATGTAGTAAATAAAAATAATAAAATATTCAATGAGGATGCAAATGAACTTGTTAAGAAAATAAAAGCTGATGTTGTTTACATTGATCCCCCATATAATTCGAGACAATATTCAGATGCTTATCATCTTTTAGAAAATGTGGCAGTATGGGATAAAAAGGAAGTTTTTGGTGTTGCTAAAAAAATTGAAAGAAGTAATATTAAAAGTAAATATTGTACTGTTTCCGCACCATTAGTTTTCAAAAAATTAATTGAGGATATTGAAGCTAAATATATAATCGTTTCTTATAATAATATGGGAAGTAAAGGTGCGAGTAGGTCGCAGGCTAAAATATCGGATGAGGAAATGTTATCAATTTTAAGAAAAAAAGGTCGTGTCAGGGTTTATGAAATTGATTTTAATCACTTTAATACAGGGAAAACACAAATAAAAGATCATAAAGAAAGATTATTTGTTTGTGAAGTTGGGTTTGCTTCAAAACCAAAAACAAAAAAAGTTGTATCTAAAATAGAAAAAGTTAAATCTCCTTTGAATTATACAGGTGGCAAATATAAAATATTAGATCAAATACTACCAATCTTTCCAAAACGAATAGATTTATTTATGGATATGTTTAGTGGTGGTGCAAACGTGGGGGTAAATGTTGATGCTAAAAAGATAGTTTGTGTTGATAAGCAAAAAGAAATAATTAGAGTGATGGAATTATTTAAAAAATATGATGAAGTTTATATTATAGATAAAATTGAAGAGATAATTGATAAATATCAATTAAGTAATTCATTTTTAAATGGTTATAAAGCTTATAATTGTACTAGTGATAACGGCTTGGGTAGTTACAATAAAAATAAATATATTAAATTAAGAAAACATTATAATGATATAAAAGAAGATAATATTGAAAAAGATTTTTTGTTTTTAACGCTGGTTATTTATGCTTTTAATAATCAAATAAGGTTTAATTCAGCAAACGAATTTAATATGCCAGTTGGAAAGAGAGATTTCAATAATTCTATAAGGAAAAACATTAAAAATTTTATTATGAAATTAAAAACAAAAAACATAGAATTTGTTCATTCAGATTTTAGGGAAATTAAAATAGGAATAATTGATAATTCTTTGGTTTACTGTGATCCACCATATTTTCTAGGAACTGCTAGTTATAATGAAAATGGTGGTTGGACAGAACAAGATGAAATTGATTTGTTGAATTATTTAACATTATTAGATACAAAAGGTATAAAATTTGCACTATCTAATGTGCTTGAACATAAGGGGACAAAACATGAATTACTAGAAGATTGGGTAATAAAACATCATTATAATATTTATTATATAGATCATAATTACAATAATTCAAATTATCGAAAAAACGGAAATAATCAAGAGAAAACTAGAGAAGTTTTAATTACTAATTACTGAAAAACAAAACTGATATGATATAATTATATACGTAGTAGGGAGACAAGAAAATGAATCAAGATATTATTAATGAAATAGGGCTTAATTTAAAAATTAAAAATGAACAAGTTCTTGAAACTTTAACCTTATTAAGTGAAGGAAATACCATTCCTTTTATTGCGAGATATCGTAAAGAAAGAACTGGTAATTTGGATGAAGAGCAAATTCGTGCAATTAATGAAGTTTATGAATATCAAGTTAATTTATTGAAACGTAAAGAAGATGTTATTAGATTAATAGAAGAAAAGGATTTAATGACTGAAGAATTACGCTTTGAAATTATGAAGGCTAATAAATTAGTGGAAGTAGAAGATTTGTACCGTCCATTTAAGGAAAAGAAAAAAACAAAAGCAACTGAAGCTATAAAACAAGGACTTGAACCACTTGCAAAAAAGATTTTGGAATTTCCAACAACAGGTGATATTAATTTACTTGCTAGTCCTTTTGTTAAAAATACTGTAAAAAATGTTGAAGAAGCAGTTAGAGGGGCGGGTTATATTATTGCTGAAAATATCAGTGATAATGCTACTTATCGTAAATGGATTAGAAATAATACTTTTAAATATGGTTCTTTAGTTAGTAAAATTAAAAAGAATACGGTTGATGAAAATAAAGTATATGAAATTTATTATGATTATGCTGAAAGTTTAAAATATGTAAAACCATACCGAGTGTTAGCGATTAATCGTGGAGAAAAAGAAAAGATTTTAACTGTAAATATTGAAATTGACACTGATAAAATTGTTAATTATTTAAATTCTAATGTAATAAAAAATGCATCATCATTTGTTAGTGATATAGTTAAGGATGCAGTTTTAGATAGTTATAAACGATTAATAAAACCTAGTATTGAAAGAGAAATAAGATCAGATTTAACTGCACTTGCTGAAGAGGTGGCTATTGATAATTTTAGTAAAAATTTAGAAAAGTTATTATTACAGCCACCTTTAAAAGAAAAAATGATCTTAGCTTTAGATCCGGCTTATCGTACTGGATGTAAATTGGCGGTTATTGATTATACAGGTAAAAAAATAGATATTAAAGTTATTTATCCCCATGAACCAAGGCTAGAGTACGATAAGAGTAAACAAGTTATGTTAGATTTAATTAAAAAATATAACATCGATATTATAGCTATTGGTAACGGCACCGCGTCAAGAGAAAGTGAAGCTTTTGTCGCAGAACTTATTAAGGAAGCTGATCATAAAGTAGAATACATTATTGTAAGTGAAGCTGGTGCTAGTGTTTATTCAGCAAGCAAATTAGCTGCTGAAGAATTTCCTGAGTTAAATGTTGAAGAAAGAAGTGCAATTAGTATTGGAAGAAGACTTCAGGATCCTTTATCAGAATTAGTTAAAATAGATCCTAAAAGTATCGGTGTTGGACTTTATCAACATGATGTTTCAAATAAAAAATTAACTGAATCTTTAGATTTTGTTGTTACTAAGGCTGTTAATCAAGTAGGAGTTAATATTAATACAGCCAGTCCATTTCTTTTAAAGTACGTTTCAGGACTTAATAAAAGAAATATCAATAAAATTATCGCTTATCGTAATAAATATGGTAAAATAATGTCTAGAGAGGAAATTAAAGAACAAAAATTAATTAGTGATAACGTTTATGTACAAGCTGTTGGTTTTTTACGAGTTATTGATGGTACTAATCCGCTTGATGTAACTGATATTCATCCTGAAAGTTATGATATCTCAAAAAAACTTTTACATGAACTTGGATTTGCTGAAGATGCTATTGGAAGTGAAGATTTAATAGAAAAATTAAAAGATATTAATGTTGATGAATATGTTGTAAAATTAAAAACAGATAAATATACTTTAGAAGATATTATTTCATCATTAACAAAACCTAATCGTGATCCACGTGATATGATGGAAAAACCATTACTTAGAAGTGATATTTTAAAACTAGAGGATTTAAAAGTAGGAATGAAACTTCAAGGTACTGTTCGTAATGTTGTTGATTTTGGAGCGTTTATTGATATTGGACTTGATAATGATGGTCTTGCTCACATTTCTAAATTATCAGAACGTTATGTAAAGCATCCAAGTGATGTTGTTAGTGTTGGTGACATTGTTGATTGTTATGTTGACCAAATTCATGAAGATAAGAAAAAAGTTTCACTCTCTTTAATTCAAAATAAATAAGTAAAGGTAGGTAGCTTTAATGAATAAGAAAACAAAATTTATTGTGGGGTTACATTTATTAATTATATTAGGCTTGGTAGTTAATCATTATAATAATTGGTTTCCTAAAAAGGAAGTATTAGACAATAAAAAACAAGTTGAAACTGGCAATGAACAAAAGGAACCAAATAAAGAAGGAAAGAAAGTTTTTAAAAGTAAATACGATTGTAATAAAAATGGAATCGATGATTTTAATGATTTTGTTATTGGTGCAAGAAAGGAAGCCGAAGCAAATACTAAATATGTTGAAGATGGTGGGTATTACTTTAGTGATGGTTATCCACCTGATGGGATTGGTGTTTGTACAGATACAATATGGAGAGCTTTTATGGAAGCTGGTTATATATTAAAAGATATGGTTAATGAAGATATTGCTAATAATTTAAGTGCTTATCCAGATCCATCTTCAAGACCAGATGGACCAGATCCAATTGTTGATTTTAGAAGAGTTCAAAATTTAAAGGTTTTCTTTGATAGACATGCAACTTCACTTACATTAGATCCTTATGAAAAAGAGGAATGGAAACCAGGGGATATTGTTGTAATTGGTGAACAATATAGTCATATTGGTATTATTTCTGATAAACTTAATGATCAAGGAATTCCTTATTTAATTCATAATTCTGATGAATTTACTGGTGAACAAGATGTTTTAATTTACCGCTATGAAAAAGATGGTATTTCTGGTCATTATCGTTTTGATAAACCAGGAAATAGTTGTAAATATGAAAATTAGAAAATATAAAAGGAGAAATGAAATTGATAATAAAAAATAAATATGTATTTATTATTGGATTTTTCATTATTATATATATAATTCTTTTTTTAAATAATTTTTTTGATTCCAAAATATATTATGCCGAAGATTTTGATATACAAATTATTAAAAGTGATATTGACTACAATAATAATGGGATTGATGATTATAGTGATTTTGTAATAGGGGCGAGAAAAGACGCTGTCAATATGCCAAAATATAAAAGTGCTTATTACGCTGGTGGTTATCCACCGGAAGATGAAGGTGTTTGCACGGATACTATTTGGCGAGCATTTAAAGAAGCAGGATATTTCCTCAAAGATATGATTGATGAAGATATTAAAAATAATGAAGAATTATATCCTGGACTTGATAAAGTACCAGATCCTAATATTGATTTTAGAAGAGTTCCTAATTTGAAAGTATTTTTTGATAGACATGCAACTTCACTTACTTTAGATCCTAAGAAAATAGAAAAGTGGCAGCCCGGTGATATTGTTATTTTTGGTGACAATTATAAACATATCGCAATTGTTTCTGATAAACGAAATAAAAAAGGAATCCCTTTTATTATTCATAATGCTGCTCAAAGAAATAGAGAAGAAAACGCTTTACTTAAATGGCATAAAAGACATACTATTACTGGTCATTATCGGTTTTAAAATAAACATTGTTTTGTTTTTACTGTAATAATATATATGAAAGTAGTGATTTGATGAAAAAGGTTTTATTAACTTTAATAATTTTCTTTGTCGGTGCATTTAATATATCAGCATTAGAAATAATAAGTGAACACGCAGTTATGTACAATTTAAATGATAATACAATTGTTTATGAAAAAGAAAAAGACGGAATAACAAAAATAGCTAGTTTAACAAAAATAATGACAACATTAGTTGCTGTTGAAGAAATAGAAGATTTACAAGCTACTATTTTAATAGATGATAATATGTTTGAAGGTTTGTATGAAGCTGATGCTGCTGTTATTGGTCTTGTTGATGAGCAAATAGTAACATATGAGGATTTATTATATGGAACATTTATTTCAAGTGGTGCGGATGCAACTAGGGCTTTAACCATTAGTTTAGCTGGTTCAGAAGAAAATTTTGTTAAGCTTATGAATAAGAAAGCTAAAGGACTTGGAATGGTAAATACTCATTTTGTCAATGCAACAGGTTTGGACGAACCTGGTCAAAAATCTACAGTTGATGAGGTTGCTAAGTTACTTAAAGTAGCACTAGAAAATGAAACTTTTAGAACTATTTTTGAAAGTAAATCATATTCTTTAAGTGATAGCTCCTTAACTATTTATAGTACACTCAATAATATTGCAGTTGCTTATGGATTAAATGTTAATAAAATAATAGGTTCAAAAACAGGATACACTGATGATGCTGGTTTTTGTTTGGCCAGTCTTGCATATGATAAAGAAAACGATATTAAGTATTTATTAGTTACAACTAAAGCCCCAGTTACTTTTGAACGTGCTTATCATTTAGAAGACGCTGTTGATGTTTATGATTATTATTTTTCTAATTATAAATATCATAAATTAGTAGAAAAGTATGAAGAGTTAATTAATCTTAATACAAAATATAGTAATGTTAAAAATGTAAATATTACTTTTAATGAAGATATCAAATTTTATTATGATAATACATTTGATAAAAATAAAGTACGAGTTAATTATGATGGAATAGATACTGTAAGTCCAGTCATTAAAAAGGGCGAAAAAATTGGTGAGGTAGATATTTTTTATGATAATGAAAAAATAAAAGCAATAGATGTTTTATTAGAAGAGAGAATTCCTTTTTCTTTAAAAGATTTTTTAATATCAAATGCCTTAGTTTTCGGTGGAGTATTATTATTTATAGTATTAGTAATAATGAAGAAGGTTTATTAATAAACTAAACAGTTTTTAGAATAAATAAAAAGATTACATTTAAGTAAAAATGTAATCTTTTTATGTTTTTTTTGTTGAAAAATGTTATACTGTATAAGTATGTATTAAAGAGGTGAAAGAATGATTGAAGTTAATAATTTGAGTTTAACATTTCCCGATAAAAAATTATTTGAAAATATAAATTTAAAATTTATACCAGGAAATTGCTATGGTGTAATTGGTGCGAATGGGGCTGGGAAGTCAACTTTTCTTAAAATTTTATCAGGTGAAATGGAGTCAACAAGTGGTGATGTTTACATTGAGCCAAATTGTCGAATGGCTGTTTTAAAACAAAATCACTATGAATTTGATGAATTTATGGTAATTGAAACAGTTATAATGGGACATAAACGTCTTTACGAAGTTATGAAAGAAAAAGAAGCAATTTATAATAAAGAAGAATTTACGGAAGAAGATGGAATTAAAGCCGGTGAATTAGAAATGGAGTTTGCCGATTTAAATGGTTGGGAAGCTGAAGCTGAGGCTAGTAGATTGCTTAATAATTTAGGTGTCGAAGTTTGCTTGTTTGACAAAAAAATTAGTGAAATAGCAGGGAAAGATAAAGTTAAAGTATTGCTAGCGCAAGCATTATTTGGTAATCCTGATATTTTAATTATGGATGAACCAACTAATGATTTGGATTTTAAAGCAATATCGTGGCTTGAAGATTTTTTAATTGATTATGATAAAACAGTTCTAGTCGTATCACATGACCGTCATTTTTTAAATAAAGTATGTACTCATATGGTAGATATTGATTATGGAACTGCTAAATTATATCCTGGTAATTATGATTTTTGGTATCAGTCAAGTCAATTAGCATTGAAACTTGCTAAAGATGCTAATAAGAAAAAGGAAAAGCAAATTCAAGAACTGGAGGCTTTTATTGCTAGGTTTAGTGCCAATGCTTCTAAATCAAGACAAGCGACATCGAGAAAGAAGACTTTAGAAAAAATTGTGCTAGAAGATATTAAACCATCTAGTAGAAAGTATCCATATATTGGTTTTACATTAAATAGGGACCTAGGTAAAGATGTTTTAACAGTTGAAAATCTATGCAAAACAGTTAATGGTGAAAAGTTGTTAAACAATATTTCTTTTACAATTAATCGTAATGATAAAGTAATTGTTCTTGGAGATAATGAGGTTGCTAAAACAACGCTGCTTAAAATTTTAGCAGGTGAATTAAAACCTGATTCAGGAACTATAAGATGGGGATCAACAGTTGAATATGATTATTTACCACAAGATAATTCAAAGTATTTTGATAATAATGATTCTAATTTAATTGAATGGTTATCAGAATACTCTAAAGATCAATCTGAAAGTTTTATTCGTGGTTTTTTAGGAAGAATGTTATTTTCAGGGGATCAACCTTTAAAAAAGGTAAGTGTTTTATCGGGTGGTGAAAAGGTTAGATGTATGTTTTCTAAATTAATGGTTAAGGGCTCTAATTTCTTAATCTTAGATCAACCTACTAACCATTTAGATTTAGAGTCAATACAAGCGGTTAATGATGGATTAATCGATTATCGTGGTTCAATTATATTTACTTCTCATGATCATAGTTTTATTGATAGTATTATTAATAAAATTGTTGTTCTTACTCAAAATGGGGCATTTACTATAGAAATGAAATTTAGTGATTTTTTAGTGGATGAAAAGATTCAAAATAAAATATCAAAAATGTGTAAAACTGAATGATTGTTTTTTGTAAATTAAAAAGGGTATAATTGTTAATTTTCAATGTAACCCTTTTTTTTTACATTTAAAAAGGGTATAATAATATTAGAATGGAGGGGCTCTTTATGTTAAGAGGCGTAAAAATACCAAAATGTAAAAAGAATTCTATTACTAAAAAAATTATAAATTATCCTAAACCAAAATTTGTCTATATTCCTCTTATTTGTCAAAATGATACTAATATCACTGTTTTAGTAAAAAACGGGGATTATGTTTATAAAGGTGATGTAATCGCAAGAAGAAGAGGAGCATTTAAAATCCCAATTCATGCAAGTGTTAGTGGAACGGTAACCTCTATTATTGAAAAACCTTATTTAAATGGTGAATTAGTTAAGTGTGTTGTTATTAAAAATGATTTCAAAGAAAAAAGGGGTACTAATGTTGAAGTAAGAAAACACATTAACGATTATAGTAAAGAAGAGTTTATTGATAAAATTAGGGATTGTGGTGTTGTTGGATTAGGTGGTGGAGGATTCCCAACATTTGCCAAATATGAAACTGATGTCAAAATTAATACTTTAATTGTAAATGCAGTTGAGTGTGAACCATTTATTACTTCAGATTACATGTTGATTCAAGAAAAATGTGAAGAAATATTAGAAGCAATTGATGCAGTTATTGAAATAAATGATATACCAGAAGCAATTATTGCAATTAATCGTAAGAATACTAAAACAAAAGAAATTATTAATACATTTATTGGAACATATTTAAAAATTAAATTAGTTGAAGTTCCAAATCTTTATCCAATGGGATGGGAACGAACCCTTATTAAAGAAGTAAAAGGGATTATTTATAATAAGATTCCTTCTGAAAAGGGGATTATTGTTAACAATGTTTCCACAATGTATGCAATTTACGAAGCTTTAAAATATGATAAACCATTAATTGAACGGGTTATAACAATTACTGGTGAAATGTTGAAAACGCCTCAAAATGTTTTGGTTAAAATGGGAACACCGATTAATGAAATAATTGAAAGTATTGGTGGTTATAAACGTTTTAAAGATATTTATTTTATTGCTGGTGGCCCGATGATGGGGACAACTATTAATACTGATGAGTTAGTCACATCACCTAGTTTAAATGGTGTATTAGTACTTAGAAACAATAAAAAGGAAGAATCTATTGAATGTTTAAGATGTGGCAAATGTATTAATGTTTGTCCGGCTAAATTATCACCAGTTTTAATTATGAATAGTTTATCTGATTCTGATAAATTAAAAAGTTTAAAACCAGAAAAATGTGTTGAGTGTGGATTATGTTCTTATATATGTCCTTCAAAAATTAAGTTGCGCGATCATGTTATTGAGGCAAAGAAAAGGTATTAGGAAGGTGATAATATGAAAAATTTTCATTTAAAAAGTGGACCGTTTATTAAAGATAACAACAGCACATCTAAAATGATGCGCCACTTGTTAGTCGCACTTACTCCAATTATATTATTTAGTTTCTTTAAAAATGGAGTATTACCTTTTATTAATAATAAAGTTGATATTTTAGGAATGTTATATCCTTTAATATTTATTATTTTAGGTCCTATTTTTACTTTTATAATAGAGTTAATGTATGCAAAAATATTTTTGAAAAAAGATGGTGATGAATTAAAATTATATATGAAATCATCATTTAGCATATTTCCTGGACTTTTTTTAGCCTTAGTGTTACCAATTAATACGCCCATTACAGTATTATTATTTGGTTCATTTATGGCAACAATAGTAGGAAAGGTGTTGTTCGGTGGTTTTGGTCATAATGTCTTTAATCCTGCTTTAATTGGTTATTTATTTGTTATTTTAATATATGGGCCAATGATTGCGGCTAATGGTGGTTTTCTTAATGCACTTGAAATGGATGCTGTGACTACGGCAACCCCATTATCTAATGTTGTAACAGTTGAAGGTATTGGTAGTTATGATACACTAGTAAAACCATATGGTAGTTTGTTTAACTTCTTAGTTGGGACAATACCTGGAACTATTGGTGAAACAAGTGCTTTACTTTGTATCTTAGCATTTATCTATTTAACATTTTTCAAAGTTATTAAATGGAAAATACCAGTTATTTATATAAGTACAGTATTTGCTATGACTTATATAATAGGTAGTTTTAATAACTTAGGAATATGGTATCCATTATTTCAAATTTTAAGTGGAGGATTGATGTTTGGAGCGGTGTTTATGGCAACTGACCCAGTAACTAGTCCAACTACTCCAATTGGTGAAATTTTATATGGGTTATTTTTAGGTATCTTAACAGTTATGATAAGATATTTTACGGCATATCCAGAAGGGGTAATGACTAGTATTTTAACTTTAAATATGTTTGTCTTTATTATTGATAAAATAGGGTCAAGATCACGTTTTAACTTTAATAAATCAGTACCTAGTTTCTTGTTTGCTTGGATTTTAATTATTAGTTTAAGTCTATATATTGGTAATGGTTTTAAGGTAGATATTAATAAAGTTGATGCTGGGTTTAATGTTTTAGAAAAAGATATTAATGATAAAACAGCAACTTATATTGTTACTCAAAAAGGATTTAGTGGAAATATTAAAGCCAAAATTATAATCAAAGATGATATAGTTAAAAATATTGATATATTAGAAAATAATGATGATTATTATCCAAAAATTACAAAAGAAAACTATATTGAAGCATTAATTTATGGTCAAATAAATATTGATAGTGTTGATACTGTTAGTGGCGCGACCATAACTTCATCAGCCATTAAAAATATGGTGATTAATACATTAAAGGATTATCGAGGTGAGTAGATGAACAAAGAAAAAATTAAAAGCATTTTAGCACTTACTTTAACTGCATTTATTTGTTCAGCTATTGTTTATCTATTATATAGTGCAACTATATAGAAGGGAGTTTGTATGAAAACAATAAAAAATGGAATATTTAATGAAAATGCCACATTTGTATTAATGCTTGGTCTATGTCCTACATTAGCAGTAACAAGCACTTTTGAAGGGGCATATATTATGGGATTATGTGTGTTAGTAATATTAATAATTACAAATCTTACTGTATCAATTATTAAAAATCTAGTTCCTGATAACGTTAGGACACCTGTTTATATTTTGATTATTGCTACTGCTGTTACAATTTTAGACTTTGTATTAAAAAAATATGTTCCAGCACTACATGAAACATTAGGAATTTATTTACCACTTATAACTGTAAATTGCCTTGTACTCGGAAGAGCACTTTCAGTTGCAACCGTATCTTCGGTTAAGAAAAGTTTATTAGACGCGATTGGAATTGGCCTAGGTTTTACTTTATCTTTAATGTTACTTGGTTTTATTCGTGAAGTATTAGGTTCAAATACAATTACAATTATGGATGGCATTAGTTCAATTACTGGTTATCGGGCTGTTTATAAAGTTTTACCAGATACTAATATTTTACCAATTACTATATTTCAAAAACCAGCAGGAGCATTCTTAACACTTGGACTTCTATTAGCATTTTTTAATTATTTGAAAGATAAAAGGAGTGATGTTAAGTGAATCTATTTCAATTATTTATGACGAGTATGTTAACAGAAAATATTATCTTAACTAAATTTTTAGGAATATGTTCATTTATTGGAACTTCTAAAAAAGAAACTAGTGCGCTTGGTATGGGACTTTCAGTTTTGGTAGTAATGCTTTTATCAAGTGTTGTTACTTATTTAATTTATCATTTGGTTTTGGTTCCAACTGATACAATTTATTTAAGAACGTTATTATTTATTTTAGTTATTTCGTCGATGGTTCAAATATTAGAAATAATTATTAAAAGATATTTTCCATTCCTAAATGATTTATTAGGACTATACCTTCCTTTAATTGCTAGTAACTGTGCAATTTTTGGAACAACTTTACTTAATATTAATAATGGTTTTAACTTTGTAGAAATGTTAGTTTTTACAACCGGTAGTGGCCTAGGTTTTGCACTAATCATTTATATTTTTTCAACTATTAGAGAAAGAATTGAATTTGCAAATGTTCCAAAGTGTTTTAAAGGAGCGCCAATTGCTCTTATAACCGCTTCAGTTATGGCTTTAGTATTTAGTAGGTATTTTGGATGATAGCATATATTCTTTTAATATTATTAAGTATTTTAACTATTTATTTATATAGTAAAAATAAAAATTGTTCAAGTAGTGTTTGTATCAATTGTAAGGGGTGTGACAGATGGAAGGAATATTAGTTATGACAGTTTCAGCTTTTATTTTAGGA
>CAYXLG010000011.1:7280-28342 GCA_964465805.1 uncultured Muribaculaceae bacterium | reverse complement strand
CTTAATTTATTAGGTGCTAAATTTAATTGTTTTGGTTTATTTGATGCTGAGTATTTAAAAGAAATTATTGATAACTGTAATTCTGAATTAATCATTTGTACAGATGATGTTTATGGTTATATGAAAGATATTATTGATAAAACTCATATTAAAGAAAGGCTTGTTATCTCATTAGCGGATTCATTAATTAATGGACAAGATCCATATATTGAATTAGATAAACCATTTTATGATTTTGAAAATAAGGTTCCTTATTACAAAGAACAAGATACAGATGTAATTAGTCAAGAAGACTTTTTAAATTTAATTAAGGACGATGAAATTAAGAAAATAAATGAATATAATGAAGCTAATATTAATACTGAATTTTCAATAAACTATAGTAGTGGTACAACATCACCAAGACCTAAGATGATTGTTCATACTAACCGTAGTTTTGTAACTATTGGGAGATTTCAAGATCCTGATATGTCTGGGTTGCCAAAAATGACTAATTTAACAGGTTTGGCTCTAATACCAACCCATTCTAATACTGGTGTTATTTCAAGTATGTCAGATGTGCTTTATAAAGGTTGTACAATTGCTATGGAGCCTATATATGATAAAGACTTCTTTATGATTAGTTTAGCTATTAATAAACCCAATTATGTAGCAGCACCTAGAAATATGATTGTTCATGGTGCAAAACAAATATATAATGATCCAAGGTTTAAAGGATTTAAAATGCCCCAACTTATAATGCTAACATCAGTCGGAGAAGCTACTTCTAAAGGTGAAGAAAAATTTATAAACAAGAATCTTAGAAAAACTCGTGCTTTTCTTCCGTTAGCTATTGGTGGCGGCGATTGTGAACACGGTGGAATGTTTTTTACTCCTTATCGAGCATTACAAAATTTACGTCCAAAATATATGTTATCACGTACTCACTGTGCACTTAAAGCATATAAGATGGTTCAAATGAAAATAATTGATAAAGATGGTAAAGAAGTACCTGATAACAATATAGGATACTTAGTTGTTAAAACACCCACTACATTAAAAAAATACAAAAAAGACCCTGAGGCGACAGAAGCTTTATATACTAAAGATGCAGAAGGTCGAAAATGGTCAAACTTGCTTGTTTATGCAAAACGTGAAAAACATGGTACTTATGAAATTCTTGAACGAGTTGGAAAAGAATTAATTTTAGATGATGGCAATAAATTACCATTATTCTATATCGGTAAAGAAGTCGAAAAAGATACTAAAAACATATTGTCATATGAAATTGTTAACATTGATAATACTATTATTATTCACGTTGAGTTTCAACCTGGAGTAAAAGTTAATAAACTTAAAGTTTTATCAGGAATAGAAAGTAGAGTAGTTGCTAAGTATGGGCAAGAAGTTGCTGATAAAATGTTATTTAGAATAAGAACATTTGAGGAAGGATTCCCATTTACTAAGAGCGGTAAAAGAAATTATCTAGCACTAGTAGAAGAAGGGGTCACAAACAAATGTATAAAATTAAGTGACTTTAAAAATATTCAAGAAGAAATCAAGAAAATCAAAAAATTAACAAAATAAATAAATAAAAGACATTGTGTTATATAATGTCTTTTTTTGTGTTGTTTTTATTGATAATATGGTATAATTTAACTATGTAGGTGAGTTAAATTATGAGTACAGGTATTTCTTTTATTATAAGTGGTATATGCATTAGTTTATTAATCAATATTGTTTATTTTTCTAAAGAAAGAATTAGTAGTTATGAAACTAAAATATATGGTTATTTAACATTTGCTAATTTAGTGGGTTTATTAATAGAGTATGGATGCAGCATACTGGTGCCACTTGACTATGTCTCAATTACTTTTAAAAATTTCTTTGTAAAGTCTTATTTAATTTATTTAGTTGGTTGGTCTATTTTGTTTTTTTACTATGTTATTATTGGTAATAAGGAAAATTATTTTGAAATAAGAAGTAAACTTCAAAAAATAACAACTATACTGTTTGCTATTATGTCTTTATCATTAATTATTTTACCTGTTGAACACATTTTTAATAATAATGATATTTATTCGGTTGGACTAGCCGTTGATGCAACTTACATATATACAGGGATGGCCATTGTAGCAATGATAATTGTTTTGGTAACTAATGTTAAAAATATTAGAAGTAAGAAAAATTTACCTTTATTAGCATTTGTATTATTAGGTTCATTAGTTGCACTTATTCAAGCAAAAAATCCCGAACTATTGATGGTAAGCGCTATGGAAGCTTACGTTATTCTAATTATGTATTTTACAATTGAAAATCCTGATGTAAAGTTAATAAAGGAACTTAATATCGCGCGAAATCAAGCTGAGAAGGCTAATAATGCAAAATCAGAATTTTTATCAAATATGTCTCATGAAATAAGGACGCCCTTAAATGCAATTGTTGGCTTTAGTCAGGCTTTGTATGAAAGTGAGATACCTGATACTGCCAAAGATGAGGTAAACGATATTATTATGGCTTCTGAAAACTTACTTGAAATTGTTAATGGGATTTTAGATATATCGAAAATAGAAGCAAACAAATTAGAAATTATTAATAAAGAATATAACTTTTCTAAAATAATTGATGAAATTATATCATTAATTAAAGGACGACTTGGTGATAAACCTTTAGAATTTAGGGCATCTATTGATGAATCAATACCACTAGTTTTATATGGTGATAGTACAAGATTAAAACAAATAATTATTAATTTATTAACAAATGCTGTTAAATATACAAAAGAAGGATATATTTCATTTGTTATTAATTCAGTTATTAAAGATGATGTTTGTCGTTTAATTATAATGGTTGAAGATACTGGTATAGGAATTGAAAAACATAAAATTGATAAATTATTTAATAAATTTGAAAGAATGGGTATAGAGGGTCGTACAACAATAGAAGGAACAGGCCTTGGCTTAGCAATTACTAAAAAATTAATTGAATTAATGAATGGTAAAATTGTTGTTCAAAGCGTTTACGGTGAAGGTTCAAAGTTTACAGTGGCAATTGATCAAAAAATTGTACTTAAACCATCTATTGAATTGATTAACGATAAACGGACAAAAAATATTAATGATTTTGATATTTCTAATAAGAAAATATTAGTAGTTGATGATAATAAATTAAATTTAAAAGTAGCTACTAGAATTTTAAAAAATTATAATGTTGTTGTTGATACAGTACTTAGTGGTCAAGAATGTCTAGATGAAATTGAAAGTGGTAATAAGTATGATTTAATTTTATTAGATGATATGATGCCAAAGATGAGTGGGGGAGAAACTTTAAAAAAATTAAAGTTAATGAATGATTTTGATACACCAGTGGTAGTTTTTACAGCTAATGCAATAACTGGGATGAAAGAAAAATATTTGCAGGAAGGTTTTTCAGGATATTTATCTAAGCCAGTTCAGAAATCTGATTTAAATGAAATTTTAAAAGAGTTTTTAGTGTAAAATGAAAGGAGGATGTAATTGTGAAAAATGTTGATTTATTAACTAGTAATGGTGTAAATATTAACCAAAGTTTAGAGTATTTAGGGGATATGGAAATGTATGATGAAATGTTAACTGATTTTTTAGAAGAAATGGAAAATCGTGTTCTTAATTTAGATAATTATAAAACAACTAATGATATGCAAAATTATGCAATTATGGCTCATACTATAAAAGGTGATTCTAAATATTTGGGTTTTGAACATTTAGCTGACTTATCATACCAACATGAAATTGAAAGTAAAAATAATAATGTAGATTTTATTAATAATAATTATAATGAGTTAATTGAAGAAATTGATAGAATTATTGATTTTTCTAAGAAATATTTAAATAGTTAATGATTTTGTCAAAAAAAAGATTGACAAACATATAATAAAAGTGTTATATTAATAATGCGTTTAATTAGAGATTTACTTCGGTAAATCTTTAATTAAGAGAAAAATGAAACACCTGGATGTGTGTAAAGGAAGGAGGGTAATATGCCTACAATTAATCAATTAGTTAGAAAAGGAAGAAAACCTAGAATTCAAAAGAGTAAATCTCCAGTTTTAGGAATAGGATATAATAGTCGTAAGAAAAAAGAAACAGAGTTAAGATCTCCACAAAAACGTGGTGTTTGTACTCGTGTTGGAACTATGGCACCTAAAAAACCAAACTCAGCTCTTCGTAAATATGCCCGTGTAAGATTAAGTAATGGATATGAAGTTACAGCTTATATTGGTGGAGAAGGACACAATTTACAAGAACATAGTGTTGTTTTAATTCGTGGTGGTCGTGCTAAAGACTTAATTGGTGTTCGTTATCATATTGTCCGCGGTGCAATGGATACAGCGGGCGTTGAAAATCGTCGTCAAGGTCGTTCTAAATACGGAACTAAAAAACCAAAAGAATCAAAAAATAATTAATACAAGTTTGAGAGGAGGATAATATGAGAAAAAGAAGAGCAGTCAAAAGAGACGTTTTACCAGATCCAATATATAATTCAAAAGTTGTTACTAAATTAATCAATAGTTTAATGATTGATGGTAAAAAGGGTGTTGCTCAAACAATACTATATAATGCTTTTGATATGGTAAAAGAAAAAACAGGACAAGAACCAATGGAAGTTTTTAATAAAGCTTTAGAAAATATAAAACCAGCTCTTGAAGTTAAATCACGCCGTGTTGGTGGAGCGACTTATCAAGTACCAATCGAAGTACGTACGGAACGTCGCCAAGCTCTAGGTCTACGTTGGTTAGTGCAATATGCAAGATTAAGAGGAGGTCATAGTATGGCCGAAAACTTAGCAAATGAAATTATTGATGCATCTAACGGTGTTGGAGCAGCGGTTAAAAAACGTGAGGATATTCATAAAATGGCAGAAGCTAATAAAGCATTTGCACATTATCGTTGGTAAAATAAATATAGAAAGGAAAATAATATGGCTCGAGAATATAGTTTAGAAAAAACACGAAATTTTGGAATTATGGCTCATATCGACGCTGGAAAAACAACTTGTAGTGAGCGTATTTTATTCCATACTAAGAAAATCCATAAAATTGGTGAGACACATGATGGTGAATCACAAATGGACTGGATGGCTCAAGAACAAGAACGTGGAATTACTATTACTTCAGCAGCTACAACGGCATTTTGGAAAGGTCATAGATTAAATATTATCGACACTCCGGGCCATGTGGATTTTACAGTTGAAGTATCAAGATCCCTTAGAGTATTAGACGGTGCGGTTGCACTTTTAGATGCCCAAGCCGGAGTTGAACCACAAACAGAAGATGTTTGGCGTAAAGCAGATGATTTTAAAGTCCCACGCATGTTTTTCGTTAATAAAATGGATAAAATGGGTGCTGACTTTAGTTATACTTTAGGTACTATCAAAAACTTACTTGGCGTAAATGCTAAACCACTTCAATGGCCAATTGGAGCGGAAAATGAATTTACAGGTATTATTGATTTATTAACTAAAACTGCTTATCAATATGATGGTAAACCTGAAGAAGATACAACTATTATCGATATTCCAGAAGATTTAGTAGATATAGTTGAAGAAAAAAGAATAGAATTAATAGAGGCAGTTGCTGAATTTGATGATGAATTAATGGAAAAATATTTATCAGATGAGGAAGTTTCAATTGATCTAATTAAAAGAGCAATTCGAAAAGGAACTTTATTGGCTGAATTTTTCCCAGTACTATGTGGAACTGCTTTAGGTAATAAAGGAGCAAAATTATTACTGGATGCTGTTTTAGATTATTTACCATCACCAGTTGATGTTGAAGCAATCGAAGGAACAGATTTAGATGGAGAACCAACTGTTCGTCATCCAAGTGATGATGAAGCATTTAGTGCTTTAGCATTTAAAGTTATGACTGACCCTTTTGTTGGACGTTTAACTTTCTTTAGAGTTTATTCAGGACATTTAAAAAGTGGTTCATATGTTTTAAATGCAACTAAAGACAATCGTGAAAGAATTGGTCGTATTCTACTTATGCATGCTAATGATCGTACTGAAATATCTGAGGTATATTCAGGGGATATTGCGGCAGCAGTAGGACTTAAAAACACATCAACCGGAGATACTTTATGTGATGAAAAGAACCCATGTATTTTAGAATCAATGGTATTCCCAGAACCTGTTATTGAGTTAGCAGTTGAACCAAAATCAAAAGCTGATCAAGACAAAATGGGAACAGCACTTCAAAAATTAGCTGAAGAAGACCCAACTTTTAGAGCAACAACTAACCATGAAACTGGTCAAACAATTATTGCTGGTATGGGGGAACTTCACTTGGATGTATTAGTTGATAGAATGCGCCGTGAGTTCAAAGTCGATGCAAATATTGGTAAACCACAAGTTTCTTATCGTGAAACAATTAAAGTGGCAGCTGATTGTGAAGGTAAATACATTAAGCAATCTGGTGGTCGTGGACAATATGGACATGTTAAAATTAAATTTGAACCAAATCCAGATAAAGGTTATGAATTTGTTGATGCTGTTGTTGGTGGATCTGTTCCACGTGAATATATACCAGTAACAGATAAAGGACTACAAGATGCTTTGGCAACTGGTGTTTTAGCTGGATATCCAATGATTGATATTAAAGCTACATTATATGATGGTTCATATCACGAAGTTGACTCATCAGAAATGGCATTTAAAATAGCAGCTAGTATGGCTTTAAGAGATGCTAAAAACAAATGTAATCCTGTTTTACTTGAACCAATCATGAAAGTTCAAGTAACAGTTCCAGAAGAATATTTAGGAACTGTAATGGGGGATGTTACTTCAAGAAGAGGTAAACCACTTGGTCAAGAATCTCGTGGAAATGCATTAGTAATTAATGCAATGGTACCATTATCAGAAATGTTTGGATATGCTACTTCATTAAGATCAAATACTCAAGGTCGTGGACAATTCTCAATGTTATTTGATCACTATGAAGAAGTTCCAAAAAGTATTTCTGAAGAAATTATTAAGAAAAATGGTGGAAACTAGTAAAAATACTTGCTATTTTTACTAAGTTGATATAAAATATAAATTGAATATTAATATAAGGAGGAAGAAAAAATGGCAAAACAAAAATTTGATCGTTCAAAAGCCCATGTTAACATTGGTACAATTGGACACGTTGACCATGGGAAAACGACTTTAACAGCAGCTATTACTAACGTATTAGCAAAACAAGGTAAAGCAGAATTTCAAGCTTATGACCAAATTGATAAAGCACCTGAAGAAAGAGAAAGAGGTATTACAATTAGTACTTCACACGTTGAGTATGAAACTGAAACAAGACACTATGCTCACGTTGACTGTCCAGGGCATGCTGACTATGTAAAAAATATGATTACTGGTGCGGCTCAAATGGATGGAGCAATCTTAGTTATTGCTGCAACTGATGGACCTATGGCACAAACTCGTGAACATATCTTACTATCTCGTCAAGTTGGTGTACCTCGTATTGTTGTATTTATGAATAAATGCGACATGGTTGATGACGAAGAATTACTAGAATTAGTAGAAATGGAAATCCGTGAATTATTAAGCGAGTATGGATTTGACGGAGATAATACTCCAATCATTCGTGGTTCAGCATTAAAAGCATTAGAAGGTGTTGCTGAATACGAAGAAAAAATCTTAGAATTAATGCAAAATGTTGATTCTTGGATAGAATCTCCAACTCGTGATACTGATAAGCCATTCTTAATGCCGATTGAAGACGTATTTACAATTACAGGTCGTGGAACTGTTGTTACAGGACGTGTAGAACGTGGACAATTAAAATTAAACGAAGAAGTTGAAATTGTTGGTATTAGAGAAACTAGAAAATGTGTTGTTACTGGAATTGAAATGTTCCGTAAACAATTAGACTACGCAGAAGCAGGAGATAACGCTGGTGTTTTACTAAGAGGAATTTCTCGTGAAGATGTAGAACGTGGTCAAGTATTAGCTAAACCAGGTACTGTTACTCCACATAGCAAATTTAAAGCTGAAGTGTACGTATTAAGTAAAGAAGAAGGCGGACGTCACACTCCATTCTTCTCAAACTATCGTCCACAATTCTATTTCCGTACTACAGATGTTACTGGTGTTATTGAATTACCAGAAGGTGTGGAAATGGTTATGCCAGGAGATAACATTAATATGACTGTTGAATTAATTAACCCAATCGCAATTGAAAATGGAACTAAATTCTCAATTCGTGAAGGTGGAAGAACAGTTGGTGCTGGAGTAGTTTCAGAAATTATTAAATAATAATTTTAAAACAACAAAAGGAACAAAACTTAGATTTTGCTCCTTTTTTATTGATTATTGTTAATAATAATTTTTTTTGTTCTTAAAATGGAAAATTATTAAAGGGGTATTTCATAAGTATATTAAATAAAAAGAGTGAATTTTAATTCACCATTTTATTTTTTTAATATATTTTGAACAGGTAATGTATTTTTATACATAAAGTATTTGGTATTATTAGTAATTAATTCAAAATCACCAGCATATTCATATATATTTGCCCCAAAATTAGTTTTAAATTGGTTCAAACCTTTATATTTATTTTGCTCTAATTCAGGATTAGTTACACCACCTAGATTGAACTTTTTATATCCTATATTAGAATACTTTTCTATTAATTTCCAAATTAATAAGTGTTTAGCATTAAACAATCGGTATTTTGGGTCGTAACCATCCATTAAGATATAAACAGTGTCACGATAAGTAATAACCATGACAGAAGCCAGAATAATACCATCAGGGTTGTTTTTTAATAAATCAGTTGCTAAAACTAAGTTTTTCTTATAATTAGCTAATAAATTATCAGAATTAATTTTACGATTAATTAATTTTGTATTGCTTTTGGTAGGATTAGTTAAAATCAAATTATTAATTATAGCATTTTCTTGATCTGTTTCTTGATATTTCTTTTGTGTTTCTTTTAAATAGACAGTCGTATCTAATTTAGCATAATAAAAGTCAATCATATTATTTTTATTAAAAGAATAGTATAAATCTTCAAAATAGGTTATATCACGTGGATATTTTTTCTTAGAATGTAAATACATATATTTTAATTCACTAGTTTTACCTTTATATATTTTAATACCATTTTGTTCAGCACTTCTAATTTTGGTACGATATTCTTTTTTTATTTCATTAAACAAAATATAAAATGGTTTATTTATATCAATAATAGCTTCATAACGTGGTTTTAAAGCTTCAAAATAAAAATTATAACCATAGTGATAATAACCTAACTTTTTAAGGTTAGAAAATGCTATATCATAATCAATATTTGATTCAATCTTATTATTTTTAATGTTGTGTACGTTTTTAATAATAAGAGGGTTTAATTTAACTGCTACAATATCTAGACGTGCTAAAAACTTTTTTAATTTAGAAGTAAATAGTTTTAATAATTCAAAATCATGATAATCAATTAAAAAGCCTTTAGGAGCATAAGCATATTTGAATGCGAGTTGTTTTTCAATAAGTAGTATCGAAGCACCTAAAATATTGTCATTATGATCAACTAGACCAACAATTAAATTATCAAATCCTTGATTTTCCATTGTTAAACCATATTCTGGTGTTTGATAAACAGAATATGAGTTATAGTCTGTTGCAAACGTTTTAAATTCATCAATTGTTAACTGTCTTATTTTCATGTAATCACCTCACAGAAATTAAGTTATTATACCATAAATTTAATGCAGGAACAAGGGGTCCTACAAAATATAGAACCATGATAGAAAAAAGAGCAACATAAAATGTTGTTCTAGAATTATTAATTAAATAATGTTATATTATTATCTCTTTTGGTAACTATCACAAAGTGTTGCTTCTTTTTTAAATCCTTTACCATAACTAGTTACTTTGATCGAAGATAAATCACATAGTTCATCTTCTAGGTTACAATATTTACAATTAAAGACACTACATTTAATTGTTTGTTTGTTAGTTTTATCCATTTTATCACCATTATTATTGTTCTAGTATATTATTATTTTATTCATAAATAATTGGTTTCTTAATATATTTATAATGGTGATGATATGGACAAGATTAAAGTTGGAATACCAAGAAGTATACTGTACTATTATTTTAATGATATGTGGTTATATTTTTTTGAAAAACTAGGAATTGAAGTTGTTGTTAGTCCCAAAACAAATAAGAAAATTATTAATGATGGATTAAATTATACTAATGATGAAATGTGTTTGGCTTTAAAAGTATATATGGGACATGTTAGTTACTTGAAAGATAAATGTGATTATATTTTGGTGCCAAGAATTGAAAATTATGGTATTGAAAATCAAACTTGTACTAATTTTTTAAGTTTGTATGATTTAGTTAATAATATTTTTGATGTCAATATTTTAAATTATAATATAGCATATACTAGGTGTCATACTGAAAAAAAGGCATTTCTAAAAATAGGAAAGAAATTGGGCAAAAGCAAAGTTGAAAGTAAGAAAGCTTATGTTTTTGCTAAAGCGATGAGTGAAAAAGATAAGAAGAAAAGGATTCACGAAAATATGCAAAAATTATTAAGTTCAAAATTAAAAGTTTTAATAGTTGGTCATCCTTATAATTTATATGATGAATATGTGGGTCGTCCAATTTTAAAGTATTTAAAAAAATTAAATGTTGAATGGATTAGTGCAAGTGAATTTGATTCTAAAAAAACTAATAAATTATCAAATTTGCTTTCTAAAGATATATACTGGAAATATAGTAAAGAATTAATAGGTGCGATAAAATTAGTGGAAGATAAAATTGATGGTGTTATTTTTGTTTCATCTTTTCCTTGTGGTCCTGATTCGTTAGTTAATGATTTAGTTATTAGAAGAATCGACATACCATATTTAAATTTAGTTATTGATGATCTTGATTCATTAGCCGGAATAGAAACAAGATTAGAAAGTTTTGTGGATATTATTGAACAAAAAACCGCCATTTAAAAAAGTTGTAGCATTTCCAAGAATGGGTAATTATGATGTTCCGGCAAAATATTTATTTAATAAAATATTTGATGTAGATATTATTGATATCCCTGAAATTACTAATAAGACAATTGAACTTGGCACTCGCTATAGTCCGGAATTTGTTTGTACTCCGTTTAAATATACAATTGGTACTTTAATTGAATCTCTAGAAAAGGGAGCAAACGTTTTAGTGCAGGCGGGGGGTGGATGTAGATATGGATATTATAGTGAATTACAAGAACAAATATTAAGGGATATGGGGTATGATTTTACTTTTGTTAATTTAATGACTAAAGGACAAAAAGATTTAAAAAAAGTATCTCAAGAAATTAAAAAAATAGATCCCAATTTTAAAGTGTTTAAAGGATTATATTATGTAACAATAGTTATTAATATGGTTAAATTTATGGATCGAGTTGACGATTATATAAGAGAGAATATTGGGTTTGAAGTTGAACCAAATAGTTTTATAAATGCTCAAAAAGAGATGCTAGATAGTTTTGTGACTGCTAAAACAAACCTCGATTTATATTTGAAGTATTGCCATCATTTTAGAAAAATTAAAAAAATAAAAACTAACAAACCAAATAACCATTTAAAAGTTGGACTTATTGGTGAATTATATACTTTAATGGAACCGTTTTCTAATTATGAACTTGAACGAGAACTTGCTAGTTATGGGATGTCAATTAAAAGATATACAAATGCTTACTATTTATTATTTCAAAAAAGAAGAATGGCTAAAAAATATATTAAATATGCTAAAGAATATATAACTTATAAAATGGGGGCAGATGCAGCTGATAACATTGGGCGAACAAAATATTTATGTAAACATAATTATGATGGAATTATTCATATAAAGTCAACTTTTTGTACACCAGAAATTGGTGCTATGTCAATAATTAATAAGATATGTCAGGAATATAAAATGCCACTTTTATTTTTTTCATTTGATTCAAATACATCAGAGGTTGGTATAAAAACTAGAGTAGAAGCATTTTATGATATGATAGAAGGGAAAAATCAATGAAAGAATATTATTTAGGAATTGATATAGGCTCAATTTCAACAAAAGGAGTTATTATTGATGATGATAACCAAATAATAACTTCATTATACATTTGGACAGAAGGGAATCCTGTTGAAGCTGTAAAAAAATTAATTAAAGAGTTAAAGTCTAAAATGCCTGCATATGGTGTAATTAGAGGAATTGGGACAACTGGAAGTGCACGTAAGTTAATTGGTCTAATGCTTGGTGCAAACGTGGTTAAAAACGAAATTACAGCCCATGCAGTAGGTACATTAGCTTTTTATCCTGATGTTCGTACAATTTTAGAAATAGGTGGACAAGATTCTAAAATAATTATTATTGATAATGGTGTAGTTGTTGATTATTCAATGAATACTTTATGTGCTGCAGGAACAGGTTCGTTTTTAACAAGTCAAGCTAAAAGATTAAGTATTCCAATTGAAGATTTTGGAGAGATGGCGTTAAGGGCTAAAAACCCTGTTAAAATAGCAGCCCGTTGTACAGTATTTGCTGAGTCTGATTTAATACATAAAGCTCAAATTGGATATTTAAAAGAAGATATTATTGCTGGACTTTGTAAAAGTATTGTAATGAACTATTTAAATAATGTTGGTAAGGGTAAAAAAATTATGGAACCAATTGTTTTTCAAGGTGGGGTTAGTAAAAATAAAGGGGTTTTAAAATATTTTCAGGAAGTATTAAATGCTCCAATTACAGTTGATGAAAATAGTCACTTAATGGGTGCGATAGGGATTGCAATATTATCTAGAAAAAATAAAGTTAGTAGAGATTTTGATTTAGATATCAATAAAATAATGTTTGAAACAGTTGGTAGTGAATGTGAGAAATGTTCAAATAATTGTGAAGTATTAAAAATTTATAAAGATAATAAATTAATAGATGTTTGGGGAAATAGGTGCCCTAAAGGAAGTGAATAAAGGAATGATTAATTTTTAATCGTATATTTTTTTAGAGTTGACAATAATAAAATAATAGTGTATATAATAAAGTGACTAAAAAGGAAGTGAATTATGGCAAAGAAAATAGTAATTGTGGAATCTCCAAGTAAATCAAAAACAATTGAAAAGTTCTTAGGAAAAGATTATAAAGTTGTTTCTAGTAAAGGACATATTAGGGATTTAGCAATTAAAGGAAAATATGGGTTTGGAGTTGATATTGAAGATAATTTTAAACCTACTTATGCTACGATTAGGGGTAAGAAAAAAGTTATTGACGAATTAAAGAAAGAAGTAAAAGACGCAAACATAGTTTATTTAGCAAGTGACCCGGATCGTGAAGGAGAAGCTATTAGTTGGCATTTATATGATGCTTTAGGACTTAAAGATAATGATTATGAAAGAATTGTTTTTAATGAAATTACTAAAGGTGCTATTGAAGAAGCTTTTAAAAACCCTAGAAAAATTGATTCAAATCTTGTTAATTCACAAGAAACAAGACGTATTTTAGATAGAATTATAGGCTTTAGATTAAGTAAATTAATGCAAAGTAAAACTGAAGGTAGTAGTGCTGGAAGAGTACAAAGTGTAGCTTTAAAACTTATTGTTGACCGTGAACGTGAAATAGAAGCTTTTAATCCGGAAGAATACTGGACAATAACCGCTAAGTTTAATGATTTTGATGCTGAATTATTTAATTATAATAATAAAGATATAAAAATTAATAATGAAATTGAAGCTAATGAAATAATGTCAAAACTAGGAAATACTTTTAAAATTGAAAAAGTTGATAAAAAGACTAAAAGAAAGAAATCAAGAATGCCTTTTATTACTAGTACCTTACAACAGGAGGCATCTTCTAAATTAGGAATGTCAGCCAAAAAATCTATGAGTATTGCTCAAAAGTTATATGAGGGTATTGAACTAGGAAATGAGACAGTTGGTCTTATTACGTATATGCGTACTGATTCAACAAGATTATCTAGTGAATTTATTGGAAGTACCTTTAAATATATTGAGGCTAAATATGGTAAAGAATATTTAGGGCATGTTAAAGTTAATAAAAAAACTGATAACGTTCAAGATGCTCACGAAGCAATTCGCCCAACTAGTATTAATCGGGATCCATTAAGTGTAAAACCTTATTTGAGTAATGCTGAATTTAAATTATATAGAATGATTTATTACCGCGCATTAGCGTCATTAATGGCTGATGCTAAGACAAATAACACAACAGTTGTTTTAGATAACAATAATTATCAATTTAAGGCGAGTGGTCAAATATTAATTTTTGATGGTTATTTAAAAGTCTATGGTGATTATGAAGAAACAACTGAAAAAACATTGCCACCATTTGAAAATTATAAATCAAATGTTATTGTTTCTAATGAAATTGCGAAAGAACAACACTTTACTAAACCACCAGCGCGTTATACTGAGGCCCGATTAATAAAGGAAATGGAAGAGTTAGGAATTGGTCGTCCTAGTACTTATACTAAAACTATGGATACAATTAAAAGTCGCGGTTATGTTAAGGTAATTGAAAAAAGATTTGTACCAACTCCTATTGGTATTGAAATTACTGATAAACTACAAGAATATTTTAGCCATATTATTAATGTGTTATATACAGCTAATATGGAAAATGATTTAGATAAGATTGCTGAAGGTAAATTAGTATGGTATAAGCTGTTAGAAAACTTTTATAGTGAGTTTGAAGTAGCGTTAAAGGAAGCGTTTGAAAATATGGAGAAAAAAGAACCAGAAAAAACAGGAGAGATGTGTCCAAAATGTGATCATCCACTAGTTATTAGAAATGGAAGATATGGTGAGTTTGTTGCATGTAGTAATTTCCCTGAATGTAAATATATTAAAGTTGATGAGAAAAAAATAGTAGAAGTATGTGATTGTCCAAATTGTGATGGAAAGATTGTTGAAAAGAAAACAAGAAAAGGGAAAATATTTTATGGTTGTAACAATTATCCAAAATGTAAAACAGCATATTGGGATAAACCGATAGGTAAAGAATGCCCAGAATGTAAAAGTATGCTAGTTGAAAAAAATAATAAAATTAAATGCAGTGCTTGTGATTACGAAGAATAAAAGAGGGTAGCCTCTTTTTTTGTTTGTATTTTATTGACATTAAATGTTGATTTTGTTACTATTTTTATAGAAGATAAAAAAGTGAGGTAATAAAATGTTGAAAAATAAAAATTATGGTTTTACATTATTTGAGTTCTTGGCTTTCCTTTTTTTATTAGTAATAATTACCGTTATTGGAATACCATTTGTTATAGAAAAGATAGATGATTATCAAAAAAGTTCACTTATTAAAATGGCTAACAAAATAACCAAAGAAGTAGAAAAAAGGTATTCTGGTGAAAAGAGAATATATACTTATAAGGATAAAAAAGAAACATCTATAGAAAAATTAAATTATAAGGGTTTTAAACCGCAAAACGGAATGATAATTGTTAATGATAATGGAGAAATTTCCTTAGCCTTTCATCAAGGTAAATATTGTGTAGAAAAAAAACATAAGGAAACCAAGTTAACTTTATCAACAAAATCAATTATGGAATGTAAAGTATCATTTGTTGATAATAGTGGTGCTAGTATACCGGTTTTAAAAGATGGAATGATTCCGATTGTTTGGGATGGAAGTAAATGGATAAAAGCCGATATTAGTGAAAAATGGTATGATTATGATGCTAAAAAATGGGCGAACGCTGTATTAGTGTCAGAAGCAATGAGATTTAAATATATTAAAGATGAACCGGGAACGCCAGTTTATGAAAGTGATATTCTTGCCTATTTTGTTTGGATACCAAGATATAGATATAAATTATTTAATGTAGAAGCAGCAGAATTGAGAGAACAAAGTATTGAAATAGAGTTTGAAGATAAAAATACACCAAAATCAAATGGAAATAAAAATAAGGAATGGTTAACTCATCCAGCCTTTACTTTTGGCAGTGATGAATTGGACGGTTTTTGGACTGGTAAATTTGAAACAACCGGAACTCGTTCTAAACCAACAATAAAACCCAATATAGAATCACTATCATATCAAAATATTGGGAAGCAATTTGATATTGCTAAAACTTTTAATGATAATGATATTTATGGTTTAAACATGGAAGCTGATACTCATATGATGAAAAATCAAGAGTGGGGTGCAGTCGCATATCTTTCTAATAGTAAGTATGGTAAAAATAATGAGATATGGGTTAATCCAACTAAAGAATATATTACTGGATGTTCTGGTGATAATGTATCATCTGCTTTAACAACTGAATGTCTTCATTCATATATAACAGATAATGGACAACAAGCCAGTACTACAGGTAATATATATGGAATATATGATATGAGTGGTGGTACTGCTGAATATGTAATGGGTGGAATGTATAATTCAAATGAAACAGATATTTTACTCTCGCTTGCTATTTTTAATGACATTAACAATTCTAACATGTCAAAATACATAGATAAGTATAAATATGGTACAACTTCACAAAATCAAACTGCTTATAATAGACGGTTATTAGGAGATGCAACCGGTGAAACAAGAGGGTGGTATGGTGATAATGCTAAATTTATAATGGATAATCAAGTATGGAATGGTTATGGCCATTATTGGTTTATTCGTGGTGGATATTATAATGATAAAACTAAAGCTGGTATTTTTAGTTTTTCTAGTCAAGATGGTGATGCCTATAACTATAATGGATTTAGAATTGTTATACCAGGTATTAAATAATATTGCCCTAACCATTAATTTTTGATATAATAAAAAACATTGTGAGGTGGTCTTATGACTTCAGAAGTTAGAAGAAGATATAATTTTGTGTTAAAAGATATACCTACTAGAAAAGAGTATCTTTTAAAAAATTATTTTGGAGATCCTCTTGAATATGGTAAAACAAATTATTTATTAAGTTCAATTGATAAAATTACTCTTAATTATAAAAATTGCGAAGAGTTATTAGAAGATATTCAAGATATATTTGGTTTTAATGTTGAGCATCCTAAATTTTATATTAAGTATAGAGAAAATAAAGAGGTAAGATATTTAAAGATTGCATATAAAGATTTAGAAGTATTAAGACAATATGCAGAAAAGAGTAAAACTAAGATTGAAGTTAGCAATGAGTTCAGAAAGTTTTATAGTCACTTTATGATTAATATTAAAAAAGGTCGTTTTTATCGCTATGTGGTTGAAAATCATTATATTAATAAAAGACTACATAAATTATTACAAGAATATTTATATGAATCTAATATTTATCGCGAAAAAGAAATTTATGAGCATTTAAGAAATTATCGTGTTATTAGAGATTATATTTTTGGAATAATGGAATATAACAAAACAGTAGTAAACGAGAGTGCTAAAATAAGTTTTGATAGTATTAAAAGTAAAATTGTAGAAGAAAAGCCAAAAACAATACAAAAAATTGATAATTCAATTAAATTATCAACTGATGATTCATTTTTAAATAGTTTAAATGATCATGATGAAATAACTAAATATTATGATTTAGAAGATTTAGAGGTACTAACTGATGAAGTTATATTTGATGGAATGGGTAAAATAGAAGAAAAAAATAAAAAGTTAGTTTTAAGAAATAAAAAATAAAAACATTTTATTAACAAACCATTGTAGGTTACAAGAGTAATAGATTTTACTCTTTTTTTGTGTTAAAATAATAATGGTGGTAATATGGATAAATTAAAGGAAAGATTTCTAGATTATATTGCTAATGAAAAAAGTTATTCAGAACACACCGTAAATGCATATACAAATGATTTAGAAGGCTTTCTTGTATTTTTAAATGAAAAACAAATATCTAATATTAAAAAAGTAGATTACTCTGTTATTAGGGATTATTTGTCCATATTTTATGATAAAAATTATACTAAGAAAACAATTAGTAGAAATATAAGTACATTAAGAAGTTTTTTTAAATATTTGTTGATGTCAAAA
Source organism: uncultured Muribaculaceae bacterium (assembly GCA_964465805.1). Taxonomy (GTDB): domain Bacteria; phylum Bacillota_I; class Bacilli_A; order RF39; family UBA660; genus DUPI01. Next base: position 10,369 of record CAYXLG010000011.1, on the reverse strand, counting down.
ATAATTGATTCTAATCCAATGACTTTAATTAGTAATCCGAAAGAAGATAAAAAGTTGCCCAATTTTTTACATATTAATGAATTAGAAAGTTTATTAGAGGTTCCTGATGTTAATACACCTTTAGGCCACCGTAACAAATTGATTATAGAATTACTTTATTCAACAGGTATTCGTGTTAGTGAACTTGTTAATATTAAAGTTAATGATATTAATTTTTATGATTCAACTATTAAGGTAATGGGAAAAGGTAGTAAGGAAAGATATGTAATATTTGGTAATGTTTTAAAAAAAATATTAGTGGAGTATTTAAATGATACTAGATTACAATTATTAAAAAACAAAGAAAGTGATTATCTTTTAATTAATAAAAATGGTGGAAAATTAAGTGATCGAGGAGTACGATTAATAATTGATAATGTTGTTAAAAAATCGAGTATTCAAAAAAAAATAAGTCCACACGTAATTAGACATACTTTTGCAACCCATATGTTAAATGGTGGTGCGGATTTAAAAGTTGTCCAGGAGTTACTAGGACATGATAACTTAAGTACAACTCAAATATATACACATGTGTCAAACGAAAAAGTAAGAGAAGTATACAGGGATAGTCATCCGCGTGCTAAAAGAGGAGGTAATAAAAATGGCTAAATTGTATTTTCGATATGGGGCAATGAACTCTGGGAAGAGTACTGCACTAATGCAAGTTGCATATAATTATGAGGAACGTGATCAAAAGGTAGTAGTTATTAAATCTGTAGTTGATACTAAAGGGGATAATATGTTAGTTTCAAGAATCGGATTACGAAGAGAGGTTGATATTTTATTATCACCTGAAGATACTTTAGATAGTCATAATCTTGATTATAGTAAAATTGCTTGTCTACTTGTTGATGAAGCTCAGTTTTTAACACCTAAACAAGTAACTGAATTATGGATAATTTCTAAGATATATGATACTCCTGTAGTTTGTTATGGTTTAAGAACTGATTTCCAAACTAATAGTTTTCCTGGAAGTAAACGTTTAATGGAACTGGCTGATGAAATAGAAGAATTGATAACTATTTGTAGGTGTGGTAGACGTGCAAGGTTTAATGGTAGAAAAATAAATGATGAATTTGTAAGTGATGGTGAACAAGTTGTAATTGATGAAACTAATAATGTTACTTATGAATCATTATGTGGTAAATGTTATTTACAGAAAGTGCTAAAACTTAAATAAACCAACAATTGTTGGTTTTTTTAAAAGTAAAATAATTTGTTTGTAAACTTAATATTAATTTGTTATAATTAGATAGTAAAAGAATAATAGGAGGTTATAGGATGATAAAATACGTTTACTCCTTTAAAGAAGGAAATAAAGATATGAGGGATTTGCTTGGTGGCAAAGGTGCCAACTTAGCTGAAATGATTAACCTTGGTTTACCAGTGCCAGATGGTTTTGTTGTTACTGCTGAAGCATGTAATAAATACTATGAAGAAAATCAAGTTATTAGTCAAGAAATAATTGACCAAGTATTTGCTAAAGTTTCAGAATTAGAAGAAGAATCTGGTAAAAGAATAGGTGATTTTGAAAATCCATTATTATTATCTGTAAGAAGTGGTGCCCGTGCAAGTATGCCGGGAATGATGGATACTATTTTAAATCTTGGACTTAATGATGAAATTGCAGAAGGTTATGTTAAGCACCATAATGACCCTCGTTTTATATATGATTCATATCGCCGTTTTATTCAAATGTATGCGGATGTAGTTAAAGAATATCCTAAATCAAAATTTGAAGAAATTATTAGTAATTTAAAAAGTAAAAAAGGAATTACTGATGATCGTGATTTAACAGCTGATGATATGTATGAGTTAACTAAAAGATTTAAGAATGTTTATTTTGAAATGGCTGGTGAAGAATTTCCACAAGATCCTAAGGTTCAATTAATTGAATCAATTACTGCTGTTTTTAGATCTTGGAATAATGAACGGGCAGTTATATATAGAAGAATGCATGATATACCAAATGAGTGGGGAACTGCAGTAAATGTTCAAGAAATGGTTTATGGTAATCGTGGTGAAGATTGTGGAACCGGTGTTGCATTTACTAGAAATCCTGCAACGGGTGAAAATAAACTATATGGTGAATATTTAATTAATGCTCAAGGAGAAGATGTGGTAGCAGGTATTCGTACACCACAACCAATTGAAACATTAAAAGAAATTATGCCATCTATTTATGATGAGTTCCAACAATATTCAAAAATACTTGAAAATCATTATAAAGATATGCAAGATATGGAATTTACTATTGAAAATGGTAAGCTGTATATGCTTCAAACTCGTAATGGTAAAAGAACTGCTACTTCGGCTTTAAAAATTGCAGTAGATATGGTTAATGAAGGATTAATAACTAAAGAAGAAGCATTATTGAAAGTTGTTCCTAATCAATTAGATCAATTATTACATCCTAATTTTTTAGAAGAAGCCCTAAAAAAGGCAGTTGTTATTGCTAATGGTTTAGCCGCGTCACCAGGTGCAGCCACAGGTAAAATTTATTTTACAGCAGAAGATGTTTCAACTGCTGCAAAAAAAGGTGAAAGTGCAATATTAGTTCGCGAAGATACATCACCTGAAGATATTCAAGGAATGAATGATGCTGTAGGAATATTAACCATTCGTGGGGGTATGACATCTCATGCTGCTGTTGTGGCCCGTGGAATGGGAAGATGCTGTATTAGTGGTTGCGAATCATTAACAATAGATTTAAACAATAAAACTTTAACTACTAAGGATGGGAAAGTGTATCATGAAGGTGACTTTTTATCATTAGATGGTACAACTGGTAATGTCTATGGCGAAAGTATAAAGACTAAAGAACCAGAAATAAGTGGTGAATTTGAAGAGTTCATGAATTGGGTTGATAGTGTTAAAATACTTGGTGTCAAGGCTAATGCTGATACGGTTAGAGAAGCAAAACAAGCATTAAAGTTTGGGGCTGAAGGTATTGGATTATGTCGAACTGAGCATATGTTTTTTGAAGAAAATCGTATTTTCAAAGTAAGAAAAATGATTATTGCAGATAATGAAGAAGTTCGAAATCAAGC
>CAYXLG010000011.1:4472-7180 GCA_964465805.1 uncultured Muribaculaceae bacterium | reverse complement strand
GGCTTTTTTATTACGTCAAAAATAGACAAATATGATATACTTATAATTATGGAGGGACTTATGAAAAAAAATAAAAAATCAATAATAATGTATAACATCTATAGATATTTAATTTTTATTTTATCAATGTTAGTGTTTGCTGGAACATATAATATGTTTCTTTTACCAAATAACATTGTTACAGGTGGGGTTGGTGGAATTGCTATTATGTTTAAACAATATATTGACCCTAGCATCTTAATTTTAATTATTAATGCTTTTCTTATATTGTTAAGTTATTTAATATTAGGGAAGCAAGCAACTGTTAATTCAATAATTGGGGCAATAACATATCCGTTGTTTATAAAGTTAACTTCAAATATTAATAGTATTATTCCGCTTAATAGTAATGATATGATTTTAAATATAGTCTTTGCATCAGTATTAATTGGGGCATCAATTGGACTTATTATGAAATATGGTTTTAGTGCTGGTAGCACAGATATTGCTGCTAATATTATTTCAAAATTAATGAAAATATCAATTGGTAATGCTTTTTTAGTGGTTGATGGAATGATTATTTTAGTAGGAGTTTTCTTCTTTGGCGTTATTAACACTATGTATGCAATTATTTTTATTTATATTTATAGTATTGTAACCGATAAAATAATACTTGGTATATCTGATAATAAGGCGTTTTATATAATTACCGATAAGGAAGAAGAAGTTAAAAATTATGTTTTAAATAATTTACATCATGGTGTTACTATTTTAAGTGGTAGAGGGGGCTACGAAGGAACTTCTAAAAATGTTTTGTTTTGTGTTGTCTCTGTCAAAAATTACTTTAAGTTAAAAGAAGGAATCAATGAAATTGATAAAAATGCTTTTTTTATTGTAACTGATGCTTATGAAGTAAAAGGTGGTGCTTAAAGTGAAGTGCCAAAAATTATTAAAAGAATATTTAATAGTTACCATCTCTACTTTAATTATCGCACTTTCATTTAATACTTTCTTTTTACCATTTAATATGGTTACGGGTGGAAGTAGTGGGGTTGCAATAATATTCAATTATTTATTTAAAATAAATCCAGCAATTACCATTTTAATAATGCATGTTTCAGTATTGGTGCTTGGATACGTCTTTCTTGGTAAGAAAAAAGTTATAAAATCAATTTATGGTTCACTGGTTTATCCCTTTTTTATTCAACTTACTAGTCCAATTAGAGAGTATATTGTTTCATTAAATATTGATAATAAAGATTTGTTAGTATTTATTATTTTTGGAGCAGTAATTACAGGGTTAGCAGCTGGAAAAATTTATAAACTTGGTTATACAACTGGTGGTAGTGATGTTATTAATCAAATTATTAATAAATATTTTGGTCTAACAATTGGTACTGCTAGTTTTATTGTAAATGTAATTATCGTTTCAGTTGGTGGATTTGCAATTGGTTTTAAAAAAATATTATATGCTGTTTTAATTTTATATATTAGAGGTATTTCAACCGATAAGATATTAATTGGTAATTACTCCAACAAAATATTTTATATTATAACTAATGAGAGCAAACAAGTTAAAGATTTTATTCATAATGAACTAGGGCTTAAGGTTACGGAAATGAATTCTATTGGGGGCTACAGCAATACCGGTTCTAAGATATTGATGTGTGTTGTTTCTAATCGAGATTATTTTAAATTAAGAGAAGGAATTAATGAAATTGATAAAAGTGCTTTTTTCTTAGTTACTCATGCTCATAATTAAAACAATTGCAAAATTGTTTTTTTTATAGCCAATTTTTGATAGTTGTGCTATAATACCTTTCACCAAAGGGGGTATTATGTGAAAAACCTTTATTTAACTAAAGAAGAATTTAAACATTTAAAAACCAAAAACAAATTTTCTGAAGGTACTGAAGGAAAATTGTACCTCTACAATAATAGTTTGGTTAAAATATATAGGCGAGGTATTATTGAAAATAGAGAAGAGATTATTGACTATATATTAACGAGAGATAAAATAAATGGTTGTGTTTTACCAAATAGAAAAGTTTATATTCAAGATGAATTTAAAGGAATAACAATGGATTATTATCATAATTATAAAACCTTATTTAAATTAATTAATGATAAGAGTATTAGTTATAAAGAACGTTTAGAAATATGCAAAGAAATTATTGAATCGGTTAAAACTTTACATAATAACGAAATTGTGCACGGTGATATTAATTTAAGTAATGTAATTGTATCAAGTGACGCTACTGATAACTTATTAATAGATATAGATGGTGGGTTACCTAAAGAAATTATGTGTTTACAAGAATTTAAAAATGAAATTAAAAATGACCAATATACTTTAATGCTTTTGGTTATGTCACTTGTTTATGATTTTCGATTTGAAAGATATATTTATAATTATGGAATTAATAATTTTAAAGAGATATTAACTAGTTTTTCAATTGGTAAAGATTTAAAAAATTATATTATTAGATTAATCAATGGGGATAATTGTGTAAATGAATATATAGATGAATATTTAGGTGATATGAAAGAGAATAAAAGTAATAAAGTAATTCGGTTTTTATGAGGTAAATAGTTGCGCAAAAGTGATTAATTTGAGATAATATACTTGGTGATAATATGAAAGTGCTTTGTCTAGGGCATGCTGCTTATGATATTACAATTCCATTAGATGAATTTCCTAAAGAAAACACTAAAAATCGTGTTGATAC
>CAYXLG010000011.1:0-4372 GCA_964465805.1 uncultured Muribaculaceae bacterium | reverse complement strand
GAAGTAATTGAATTATCAAAGATGGTTAATTATTTAGTTTGTTCTAAGGAATTTGCGGAGGATGTAACAGGAATCAAAATAGATTATGATAATAATCAAACTATTGTTGATTTATACAATAAAATGAAGGAAATATTTAAAAATAATATTGTTGTTACGCTAGAAACTAAAGGTTCTTTATATGAATACAATAATGTGATTAAAATAATGCCTTCTATTAAAGTAAAAGCAATTGATTCAACAGGAGCAGGTGACATATTCCATGGAAGTTTTACCTATGGAATTGTTAAACAATTAAATTTTGAAAAAATACTTAAAATTTCTAATATTGCGGGTGCTTTATCAGTTACAAGACTTGGCGGGCGTAATTCGATTTTTAGTCTAAAGGAAATGAAGGAAGCATATAATGAGTTTGAATAATGTTGTATTTATAGACAATCTTCCAAAACTTGATTTACATGGTTTAGACCGTGATTGTGCAAGGCTATATATTGAGGATTTTATTAAAGATAATATTATTATGAAAAACGAAATTATAGTTATTGTTCATGGTATAGGTGAAGGTATCTTAAAAGAGACAACTCATAATTATTTAAATAAAAACAAAAACATTGTAGATTTTAAAACATTTTACTATAATAGTGGTTGTACTTTAGTGCAGCTTAAAATTTGACATTTAGTACAAAATATGCTACTATAACCGGCATAACAAAAGGAAAGTGAAAACACAAAAATTTATACATATATATACATATCAAAAAAGTTATAAAAAAACATGTCAAAAACTTGACATTTATTTTAACTTATGTTAGTATATGTGGCAAATTAAAGGGGGGAATAATATGTATAATGAAAGAAATGACGAATTTTCAATTAGAGATATAGTTTTACAACTGTTATTTGTAGTATTGTTTGTATTTATATTACTATGGTTGTTTCCAACTAAAGGTGATGTAAATAAACTGGCTAATAAGTTAAACAATAATAATGGCTCATTAGATCCAATACTTGTTAGAATTTTTAATGACAATTTACTTAATATGAAAGATGCTGGAAAAGACTATTTTACATTAGAGAGATTACCTGAAAAAGCAGGGGATAAAGTTACTATCACACTAGGGCAAATGTTAGATAAAAAGTTATTATTGCCTTTTGTTGATAGTCAAGGTAGACAATGTGATTTAACTAAATCATATATTGAAGTTACTAAAACAACAGAAACTGAATATACGATGAAAGTTAATTTAAATTGTACTGATGCTGAAGATTATATTTTGGTACCAATGGGGTGCTATAACTTCTGTAAAACAGACATTTGTGAAAAGGAAGAAGTAAAACCGGTAACTAATCCTGGAGTTAAGACAAAAGAACCAAAACCAATACCTAATAAACCAAAACCAACACCGGAAGATCCAAAAAAACCAGAAGATCCAAAAAAACCAGAAGATCCAAAGAAACCAGAGGATCCAAAGAAACCGGAAAATCCAAAAATTGAATATGTATATGAATACAAAAAAATTACTAATCCTAGATTTACTTCTTGGAGTAGATGGTCAGATTGGCAAGAACGTTATATTAGAAAAACACCTATTGTAGATGTTGATACATATACAGCTAATACAACTGTAACACTTCATACAGGCTCAACAAAAGTTATTACAACTGAAATTCCATATACTGCTACTGAAAGAGTACATTATGATAATACTGTTGAAAAATCATGTGCTAAATGGGATACAGTATATGTACCAACTGGAACAGTAAAATATGGTACAGAATGGAAAGAAACTGGTATAGTTCAAAGGACAACACCACCAAAAGATACTTCAACAACTAGATATGTTAGAGTTAAAAATTCTAGTGGTGATTCATTAGATTGTAATACTAATTGTAATTCTATTTATTCAAATTATAAAGTTTATAAAAGAGAAACATTTGCAATTAAACAAGGTGGGTATAAGTGTGTTGAATATGATCTAACAATCACACCAGAATACATGAACAAAACAGTTACAAAATATGAAACTATTACAAAAACAGTACCTATTTATGATGAGGTACCTATAAAAATTACTTATTATCGTTATAGAACTAGAGATTTCAAACCAGGAACAACTAATTTAAAATGGAGTAAATATTACGATAAAACATTATTAAATAATGGTTATTCATATACAGGAAACAGAAAAGCTAAATAGTAATAGAAGGGGGGAGTTCAAATGAGATTATCAAAAGGAATAGAAAAGGTTGAAGATTTTGTATTAATTAAATCTAAATTATTAAAATCAAAATTATCTAATTTTAAAAGTAGCAATCATAGAGGTAAAGTAGGTCTTATCAGCGGTGCACTAATCACTTTATTGGTTACTCAAAGAGGGTGCACTTTTGATAAAGATGCTATCTTTAAGACAAATGATGTTGATAATGTAAATAAAATTATGGAATCAGCAGAAAAAGAAATCGGACCTCATTTATCATTTGACCCTAATAATGAACAAGAAATGATTAACCGTATAGCTGAGGTATATATTGATGCTGCAGCCAAAGGTTTAGGTGACTTAACCATTGAGCAGTGGATGGATTGGTATACAGTAATGAATATTGATGACATTTCACCAATTGAATATTATAAAATGTTAGATGATACTAAAACTGCTACTACTGTAATGGAAAACTACGATTTTGTTAATAATGCACTTTTAGAAGATGGTATAACTGTGACTTCGTCAACAGTTATCGATATTAGTAAATTAGTCGCTGATAAAAAATCGGCAGAGGAATTATCAAGTTTCCAACATATGTTAGCAGCATATAATACGACTAATGATAGTAATAAAAAACAATTAGCTAATAATGTTAACGAGTATCTATATAATGAATTTGTAACTAATAAACATGATACAGTTACTGCTTCGAGTAATTTAACAAGGATGAAATTATTATTAGCAACATGGGAGTTAACTAATAATCATAGTTGGACGGTTCCAAGGGCTGATATTAGTAAATTAATGTATCCAAGTGGAAATGCTAAATGTGATTTATCTTCTGATTCTACTGGTATTAACGTGTGGAATGACCAAAAAACAGTTGTTAGAAAAACTGTTGAAGAGAAGTTTGACATGATGTTTAAATTAATGATTAATGAAGACAAAACACAACAAGAAGTTAGAGTGATTTTAAGAAGTCTTGAAATTGAAATGGCAATTCAAGATTTGGTAAATCAAAGGGGATTAGTAAAAGTTGATAACCCAGATAGTGAAAAGGCTATCATTGCATCAAAACCTAAAACATCTAGTGGTAATACTATAACAGCTGCTGAAAAGAAACATATAGTAACAAATCCAACTACTGGCAAAAAGGAAATTCATTTACCGGCGACTGAAGAATCTAAAAAGCCAATTTTAGAAGAAATAGCAAAAGAAAATGAAAATGAAAAATTAAGATCTCAAGGATCTAGAGCAGGTGCTCAGGATGGTAATGATAACGGTTATGAAGATGGTGCTAAATGGGCAATGTACAATGAAAATCCACGTATTAATTTGAGTTCATTCGATAAAATATATATTGATGCATATCTTGAAAATTATAAAAAGTTTTATGCTGAAGCGTATATTGAAGGAAATAAATTAGCTGTTGGACCAATAGTTAAAGAAGAAATCGTTGTAGATGAAGAACAACAAAAGAGATATGAATCAGAATTAAAAAATATAATGATTGATAATGGTGAAAGAGATGGTTTCGCAGCAGGAGATCAAAATGGTTATGATGACGGCTATAATGGCAAAAGATATGATGATTATATAAGAGTAAAACATGATAATGAAGATTATATAGATGCTTATGTTAGAGAATATGAAAGAGCATATCGAAGTGCCTATAGAGATGGTAAAAAAGATCACCAGCAATTTGAACAAAAAGATCAACAACAAGATGACCACAACAAAAATAGAGATAATAATAGAGATAACGAAAGAAATCAAAGAGAAGAAAAATCAGAGTATGTAGAACTTATGATTGAAAGAGGAAAAGTTGATGGTTTTGCAGCAGGAGATCAAAAAGGATATGATGATGGATTTAATGGTGTCAAACAGAATGATTACATTAAAGTAAATCATAATGATAGAGATTATATAGATGCATATCAAAAAGCATATAAAGAAGCATATAAAAAAGCATATAGTGATGGCGAAAAAGATCGTAAAAAATTTGGTAATACTAATGTAATAGAAGATAATACAAACAAAAATGATAGTGAAATCGAAAGTATTCCTGGCTTTTATGAAAAAGATGGAAGGCTATACGACGAAAATCATAATGAAGTTGATACAATTGGTAGTAATCAAAAAAATCAAAATATTGCTGCTTTAAAAAC
>CAYXLG010000010.1:4177-29122 GCA_964465805.1 uncultured Muribaculaceae bacterium | reverse complement strand
ATACTTATTTCAGTTTTCTACATTAAAACGGAATTCCAAATAAAAATTAGCGAAAATAACATTAATTAATAAAATGGGTTGACAAACAAAAAAACATATGATATTATCGAATAAATATTTTTAAAAGTGTTGAAGAGAAGTAGTAGTTATATCTCCTACCTAGAGTGAGTTGACGGATGGTGTAAGTCAACGGTAGTGTATAATGAACGCATCTTGGAGCTTTTAGGTATATCTGCCATAAAGATAAGAGTGTATAGGTTTCTATAAAATAAGGTGGTACCGCGATTATTCGCCCTTATATTATAGAAACTTTTTTTATATAAGGAGAGAATATTATGAGAGAATTAAGAATGATTATTAGACGTCGCAGATTGTTAAACTTGTGTTTACGGTGATTAAATAAAACGTAGATACAAGTGTTTTAATTATACTTGTATCTACATAAGTGAACAAAAAACTATGTAGATTCTACATAGTTTTTTTTAATAGAAAGAGGGATATTGTGGATAATGAAATTATAAATATTTTAAATAATTTAATGAAATATAAAACTATAAAAGAGAATAAAAGGGAATTTGAAAGAGTGTTTAATTATATTAAGAGTATTGTTCCGAGTAATTTGTTTTTATCAGAGTATGAGTTTAGAGGTAACAAAGCAATTGTTATAAGTAATACTCTTGATAAAGAATTAGATATTGCATTTTGTACTCATATTGATGTTGTACCAAGTGATAATTATGATATGAAAATAGAGGGGGATAAGATATTTGGGCGTGGGACAATAGATATGAAAGGCAACGTCGCTGTGTTGTTAAATTTATTTATAAATGTAATAACAAATAAAAAGATGGCTTTATTTATAACTAGTGACGAAGAAGTTGATGGTTATAGTGCTATGAAACTTTTAGAAATTTATCAACCTAAATTAGGTATTGTTCCAGATGGCGGTGATAATTTTGACCTTATTGTTGAAGAAAAAGGGTTACTTCAGTTAAAGTTAGTAGTTAAAACTAAATCCGCTCATGCAGCTGAACCATATAAAGGCGTTAATGCTATTTTAAAATTAATGAATGTATATAAAAAGTTGATTAAAAAGTATCCATTACCAAAAAACGATGATGATTATGTTTCATCAATAAATTTATCTAAAATGAATGGTGGGGATGCTAATAATAAAGTTCCAAGTTATGCAGAAATGATTCTTGATATAAGGCATACATCAAGCGAGGATAAAGAAGATTTTATTAATTGTATAAAAAATATTGATAATGAAATTGATATTGAGGTTATTGGTTCTGGTTCACTTTTTAAAACAGATTTTACAGAAGAAATTAGGAGATACATTTATATATGTGAAAAAATATTAAAAAGAAAAATAAACATCAAAGCTTGTTCATCAACATCTGATGCAATTTATTTTTCAAATTTAAATATACCAACAATAATAATGAATCCAGAAGGTGGTAATGCTCATTGTATAAATGAGTATGTAACTATATCAGGCTTAATTAATTTATACAAAATATATTTAGAGTTTATTAAATGAGAAAGAGAGAGGATATTATGAATTCAAATGTAAAAAAGATAGAATTATATGAAGATTTTAAGAAAGTTGTACAAGTTTTTAAAGAACCACCTTTTAGTGAAATATTAACAAAAAAAGATATGATGGATGAATTTGAATCGTATCTAGAAAAAGGAGTATCATATGGTTATTATTTCAATGATCAAATATTGGGTTTTATTGGTATATTAAAAGGTATTCAAGAAGGGCACCCTATATATTCTTATGATTCAGATCAAGTTTTATATATTAATGGTGTTGCAGTATTAAAAGAATATCGTAAACGTGGTATTGCATCGAAATTACTTAATCATTCAATTAATGAAATAGATTGGTATAAATTTTGTGCAATATATTTAAGGACTAATTATGTTGGTTCTAAATTAGAAAATGTAGCTTTAAAAGCAGGATTTGAGAAGATTATGGAAAATAATAAGGTTATTACCGAAGATGTGATTTTTAAAAGAAACACAGGTGAAATTGCTAGTGATAAAAGAATGTTTATGATTAAAAAACTTAAATAATGAAATAATATTATAATACAATGTTTTAATAAAGGTTGTTAAAAAACGACCTTTTTTCATACAGCCAGCTTGGTAACATATTATATAACAGGGTGCTACTGTTGTAAAAATGATAAATATATAATATAATTGAAGAGGTGATGCTATGTGGGAAATAGGTAATGTAAAAATAAAAAATAGAGTTGTGATGGCCCCACTTGCAGGTATTTCCAATAGTGCATATCGCACCATTGCAAAAGAGATGGGTTGTGGTCTTATTTATGCTGAGATGGTTAGTGATAAAGCCATTACTTATGGTAATGAAAAAACAATTGACTTGTTATATATGACTGATTTTGAAAGACCAATTGCTCAACAAATATTTGGAAGTGATGTTGAATCTTTTGTTAAGGCTGCAAAATATATATATGAAAATATGAAGCCTGATATTATTGATATAAATATGGGCTGTCCAGTTCCAAAAGTCGCACTTCGTGCTCAAGCCGGTAGTGCATTGCTTAAAAATCCCGAAAAAATTTATAAGATAGTTTCAAATGTTGTAAAGAGTGTACCCATTCCTGTAACTGTTAAAATTAGAAGTGGATGGGACAGTAATAATATCAATGCTATGGAGGTTGCAAAGATTTGTGAAAAGGCAGGTGCTAGTGCAATTGCAATACATGGAAGAACACGTAGTCAAGGATATAGTGGAACAGTTGATTTAGATATTATTAAAAAGGTAAAAGAAAGCGTTAGTATACCAGTAATTGGTAATGGTGATATTAAAACGTGCTATGATGCTAAGAAAATGCTTGAATATACCAAATGTGATGCGGTAATGATTGGACGAGCTGCTTTAGGAAATCCATGGATATTTAAAGAGTGTGTAGAATATTTGGAAAATGGTAAAATTCCTGAACCAGTTAGTGTTTTTGAAAAAATTAAAATGATTAAAAAGCAGGTAAATTATTTACTTAAGATAAAGCCTGAAAAAGTGGTAATGTTAGAAATGCGTAGTCATGCAGCGTGGTATTTAAAAGGAATACCTGGTAGTGTAGAAGTAAAACGGAAACTGAACACTTTGAAAAGTATTTCAGAATTAAATGAATTATTAGATGAATTTTTAAAGGGGAATGTTAAATGAAGGCTAAAACAAGTAAGCGCTTTCTAGCTTATCTAATAGATATTATATTAATTGGTATTATGTTAACAATGATTAGTGATGTATTAGTTGATAAAAATGAAATGGCACAATTAAATAATCAATTAAATGAAGTTAATGAAAAAAAGTTGAATGAAGAAATTAAACTTAATGAGGTATTTAAGGAATATGCGATTATAACAAAACAAATAGATTTAGAAAATGTTATGCTTAATACTGTAACAATTGTTATTATTCTTATTTATTTTGTGTTTGTTCCATATTATAATGATGGCCAAACGTTGGGGTTAAAACTTCTTAATATACGGATAGTGACAAGAGATGGAAGCAAATTAACAATTAGTAAGTTAATGCTAAGAAATTTTATAATAAATGGTTTAGCATATATGACAATTGGGTTGACTTTTTTATATTTATTTTCAAGTTTAATCTATTTTATTTTAGTGTCAATTTTAGGTTTTATCCAATTAGGACTAGTAATTATGAGCATTTTTATGATATTATATAGAAGAGACAAACGTGGCTTACAAGATATTTTAAGCGAAACGAAAATAATTGAAAACAAGTAGGAGTGAAACAAATGAGACAATTTAGTGAACAGGAATTAGTTCGTAGAAAAAAAGTTGAAGAATTAAGAAGTATGGGGGTTGATCCATTTGGTCATAAATTTGATGTGACATCGAACAGTAAAATTATTTTTGAAAATTATGATAAATTATCAAAAGAAGAATTAAATGAGTTAAATGTGTCGGTAATTATTGCTGGTCGAATTATGACAAAAAGAGGAAAAGGAAAAGTAGGCTTTATGCATATCCAAGATAAATTTGGTCAAATTCAAATTTATGTAAGAAAAGATGAAGTTGGAGAAGAAAATTATAATTTATTTAAAACAGCCGATTTAGGTGATATTGTAGGTATTGAAGGGACCATATTTAGAACAAATACTGGTGAACTTAGTGTAAAAGCTAATAAATATACTCACTTAACTAAAAGTTTAAAACCACTTCCAGAAAAATATCACGGTATTAATGACCCAGAAATAAAATTACGAAAAAGATATTTAGATATTATAATGGATCCTGAAGTAAAAGAGCTATTTATAAAAAAACAACAATTTTGGGCGACTATTAGAAATTATTTAATAGAAAATGATTTTCTTGAAGTAGAAACACCAATTTTAGAAAATACAGCTGGTGGTGCTGCAGCAACGCCTTTTTTAACTCACCATAATGCCCTTGATTTAGATGTGTTTTTAAGAATTTCAATGGGGGAATTATGGCAAAAAAAGTTACTTGTTGCAGGATATGAAAAAACATTTGAAATCGGACGCCAATTTAGAAATGAAGGAATGAGCCCAGAGCATTTGCAAGATTATACACAAATGGAATTTTATTGGGCATATGCTGATTACAAGGACGGAATGGAATTTGTAAAAGAAATGTATCGTCGTATAACTAGAAATGTACTTGGAACATCAAAATTTACATCTAAAGGTTATGAAATTGACATGGACAATAAATGGGAAATTTATGATTTTGAAACAATTGTAGAAAAAGGAACTGGAATTAATATATATAAAGCAACTAAAGAAGATATTATTAGACGTCTTGAGGAAGCTGGTGTTGAATTTGATTCTGATGCACCATATTGGCGTTTAGTTGATGTTTTATGGAAAGTAGTACGTAAAACTTTGAGCGGACCTGGTTTTTTAGTAGGTCAACCAGTTCAATTAAATCCACTACCAAAAAGATTACCTGAAGATCCACGTAAAGTAGCTCAATTTCAAGTAATAATTGCTGGTTCAGAAATGGGTAATGGATATACAGAATTAAATGACCCTCTTGATTTAGAGGAAAGATTTAGAGAACAAAGGGAAATGGCTGAAGCTGGAGATGAGGAAGCGCATGAGCATGATGCTGAATTTATTGAAGCATTAGAATATGGTATGCCACCAGCATTTGGATTTGGTGTCTCTGAGAGACTATTTTCAACACTAGTTGATAGGCCAATCAGAGAGTGTGTTATATTCCCTTTAATGAAACCAATAAAATCAAATGATAATAATTAATTAGGAGGAAAATAGTATGAAAATTTTATCAGTTAATGCAGGAAGTTCATCTTTAAAGTTTCAAATGTACATAATGCCTGAAGAGACTGTTTTAGTATCAGGTTTATTTGAAAGAATTGGGATTGAAGGAAGCTGCTATACCATTAAATTAAATGGTGAAAAAATCAAAAAGGAAGTTGAATTAAAAAATCATGAGGATGCTGTAAATTATTTAATTAAAGAATTAATTGATAATAATATAGTATCATCATTAGATGAAATAGAAGCTTTAGGTCACCGTATTGTTCATGGTGGTGATAAATATTCGAAATCAGTTATTATAACAGATGAAGTATTAAAAGATGTTGAAGGTTTTTCACAATTAGCACCACTTCATAACCCAGCTAATATATTAGGGGTAAAAGCTTTTAAAAAAATAATACCAAATTCAGTAGCTGTAGGTGTATTTGACACAGCATTCCATCAAACAATGGAAGAAAAAGATTTTTTATATGCTGTTCCATATGAATGGTATTCAGATTATAAAGTTAGAAAATATGGATTTCATGGTACAAGCCATAATTATTTAGCAAATCGAATGATGGAAATATTAAATAATAAAAATGCCAAAATTATTACTTGTCATTTAGGTAATGGTGGTAGCATTAGTGCAATAAAAGATGGAAAATGTGTTGATACTTCTATGGGATTTACACCTAGTGCAGGTATTATTATGGGAACTCGTTCAGGAGATATTGATTTTACAATAATTCCATATATTATGGAGCAAACAGGAAAAACTATTGATGAAGTAATTAATGATTTAAATAAAAATAGTGGTCTTTTAGGTATTTCAGGAATTAGTAGTGATTCTAGAGATGTTGAAGATGGTATGAATGAAGATAATGAAAGATGTATTTTAGCACATAAAAAATTTATAAAAAGTGTTATTAATTATATAGCTAGTTATTATGTTGCACTTGATGGTGCTGATGCTATTTGTTTTTCGGCTGGAATTGGTGAAAATTCAAAAATAGTTAGAAAAGATATTATTGATGGCTTAAGTGCTTTAGGAATCAAATTAGATGAAACAGCAAATAATATTAGAGGTAAAGAAGCTCTTATAACTACAGACGATTCAAAAATACCTTGTTATATTGTTCCAACTGATGAAGAATTAATGATTGCAAGAGATACGTATAATTTAGCAAAATAGGAAGTGTGGTAAAATGGGTCGGAAAATAATCAGGAAGATATATAAAAAAATAAAAAAATATGACACGATTGTTATTGCTAGACATGTGGGACCAGATCCAGATGCAATATCAAGTCAAGTTGCGCTGAGGGATGTAATTTTAAATACATTTCCTAATAAAAAAGTTTATGCAGTGGGAGCTCCTACTTCTAAATTTAAATATTTAGGAATTTTAGATAAATTTCATGAGGATATGTATAATAATTCATTATTAATCGTTTTAGATGTTCCGGATAAGGCGCGAGTGGATGGTGTTAATCCAGATTTATTTAAAGAAAAAATTAAAATTGATCATCACCCTTTTGTTGAAGAGTTTTGTGACATTGAATGGATTGATGATTTAGCTAGTAGTGCTGCTCAAATGGTTATTGAGTTAATTGTTAATACTAAACTTAAAATGACCAAAGAGGCTGCTGAAAAATTGTTTGTTGGTGTAGTTGCTGATACTAATAGATTTTTGTTTTATTATACAACTCCCAAAACATTTGATTTAATTTCTACTATGATTAAGAAAACTAATATTGATTTTACTAATTTATATGAGGATTTATATTTAAGACCATTAAAAGAAGTAAAATTTCAAGGATATATTATAAATAATCTACAAGTTACTGAAAATGGTTTAGGTTATATAAAATTATCTGATGAAGTATTAAAAGAATATAATGTTGATCCAGCATCAGCAGGTAATATGGTTAATAGTTTTAATTATATTGAAGAAATGTTAGTTTGGGTAATTTTATCAGAAGATAAACACAATAATAATATTCGAGGTTCAATAAGATCAAGAGGACCGATTGTTAATGAAATTGCAACTCATTATAATGGCGGAGGACATATATATGCTAGCGGCGTCAGAATTACTAATGATGATCAATCTGTTGAACTAATTAAAGAACTAGATCAAGCTTGTTTAGAATATAAACAAAAACAGTGAAATCACTGTTTTTTTATGATTCAATTGCTATAGTGAATAAATTTGTTTTTGAATTTACATTATGTAACTAATGGTAATGTCTATTTGGAATAACATAACTTACCGATTAATATTGGAGATAGATGAACAATTTAATTTAGTAACTTTAACATTTTGATTATTCCAACTAATTAAGATTTAAGAAATAATAATATTAGTTTCTTCAAGTTCATCCTCATCAGGATAAATAAATGGTAATAAGATTATAACTATTACTGTTAATAATTGTGTTGCACGAACTAACAATCCAACAAAAGAAGATTTTGTATCATTTTTATTTCCTTTAATTTGATTAATTTTATATTCTTGATAGGCAACATAAACATATGTAATAGCAACTCCTAATAAAATAAAACGGTAAATATTAGCAATTTTTTTTTCATTGTCTTTATCAAAAATGGGTTTTTCACCTAAAAGAATTAACTTTTCATTATAAGTTAATAATATTGATACCATTATTGTAAATATAAAAACAATAGAAGCAAACATAGTAATATCTAGTAATTTAATTTCTTTTTCTTTCATAAGCATACCTTTATAAATTATATATATATGAATATTAAATAATGACTATGTATAAACTTTTTAAAACAAATCATAATAAAGTTAGGGAGGCAATTATGAAACGTTTAGGACTGTTTATAAGTATTGTGATAGTAACTTTATTGGTTGTATCCTGCAGTATGAAGGAGATGAGTAACACCCCAAAAAAGCAAGTTGAAATCTTTTTTAATAAATATCAAACTCTTGATCAAAATGTCTTAGATGATTTAAATCGTGTTGTGGCTGGTGAAACTCAATTTAATACAGAACAGAGGGAAAAATATAAAGATTTAATGAAAAAACATTATCAAAATTTAACTTATGAAATTAAAGATGAAGAAGTTAATGGGGATACAGCTATTGTCACTGTCGAGATTGAAGTTAATGATTATGCAAATGTGCTAAGGGGTTCTGAAGTTTATTTAGAAGAACATCCAGAGGAATTTCAAAATGAGTTAGGAGAATATGATATTACTAAATATTCTGATTATCGTTTAGAGAAATTAAAAGAAGCTGACGAAAAGGTAAAGTACACTTTAGAAATGAATTTAACTAAAATAGATAATGAGTGGAGTGTAAATCAAATAAGTACAATTGATGAGGAAAAAATTCACGGTATATATATTTACTAAGGACTAGGTTAGTCCTTTTTTTAATATTAATGTAAGAAGTTAAAATAAACTCCACCAAACAAATAATCAAAAAACTAAGTAGGTAGCGACTATTGTAATTTAGGCCTGTGGTGGAAGTAGGTAACGAAACAACAGAAACAGGAAAACTTATTCATTAGTATATGAAAGTTAATTATGACTTGGGTTTCTAGTCTAAAATTATGTTTTCTTCATATTATTAATTAGGTGATAAAATTGAAAAAAATTATAATTTTAATATTATTATTTTTAATATTACCTATTAATATTAATGCATTTACTACAAGTGCAGAATGTGCGATATTAATGGAACAAAATAGTAAACGTATTATCCATGAAAAAAACATACATAAGGTTAAAAGTGTTGCTAGTATTAGTAAAATTATGACAGCAATTTTAGCAATTGAAAGTGGCAAATTGAATAATGTGGTAGTTATTGATGATGAAGTTTTAAAAGCTTATGGATCAGCAATATATATTAAAATGGGTGAAAAAATATCGCTTTTAGATTTAGTGTATGGATTAATGCTTCGTAGTGGGAATGATGCTGCACTTATGATTGCCAAACATGTTTCTGGTAGCGTTGATAATTTTGTTGAATTAATGAACAAGAAAGCTAAAGATATTGGAATGAAAAATACAGTTTTTAATAATCCAAGTGGTCTTGATAATGAAAAAGGTAATTATTCTACTGCATATGATATGGCAATACTTACTAGTTATGCAATGAAAAGTGACATCTATAGAAAAATAACAAATACTAAAAAACATGTTGTTAAAACTAATATGAATGTATACGAGTGGATTAATAAAAACAAATTACTTTTTTTATACAAGTATGCAACCGGAGGTAAAACTGGTTTTACTGAAATTGCAAAACGAACTTTAGTAACAACAGCTAGTAAAGATAATTTGGATTTGGTTGCTGTAACTCTTAATGATGGTAATGATTTTTATGATCATCAAACTTTATTTGAGGAAGGGTTTAATACTTATAAAAATTATAAATTACTATTTAATGATAAAATTAATATATTAAATGAAAAATATTATAAGAAACCGTTTTATTTAAAAAAAAGTTTTATCTATCCTTTAACAGCAGAAGAGATAGATAATGTATATTTAAAATTTGAACTTGAGAAGAAAAGAATATATTTTAGTGGGGATAAAGTTGGTATTGTTAAAGTGATGTTAGGAAATGAAAGTATATATGAAGATTTTATTTATGTTGGTAAAAATAAAGCAAAAGAAAGAAAAAATATTTTTGAATGGTTTAAGAATTTATGGTAAATAAAATATGGAGTACTTTTATTATTGTAGGTATTGGTTTTGCTTTATTAACAGGTCAGTTTGAATTAATTAATAAAATTATTTTAGAAAGCACCAAAGCTAGTTTTGAATTGACTATGCAAATGTTTCCAGTCATTGCTTTATGGTTAGGTATTATGAATATTGCTTCGGTTTCAGGTATGTTTAAAAGAATATCAGAAATCATTTCCCCATATTTAGGAAAAATATTTCCGGAGATTCCAAAAGGTCACGAAGCTTTAAGTTTAATAGCATCAAATATTGTTATTAACATGTTTGGGTTAGGAAATGCAGCTACGCCTTTTGGATTAAAGGCTATGAAGTCACTTCAAGAATTAAATGATAAAAAGGATACAGCTAGTAATAGTATGGTAACTTTCCTAATTGTTAATACTAGTGGAGTTACTATAATCCCAACTACTGTTATTTCCATGAGAATGATGTATGGTAGTGCCCACCCAACAGAGATTGTAACAGCTTGTATTATTGCTACTTTAATTTCTTCAGTAAGTGGAATTTTAATTGATTATTTTATTAGAAAAAGGAGGAAACGTGTTTAATATTATTTCTGAATTAATGATACCGTTATTAGTGGTAATTGTTGTAATTTATGCACTTCGTAAAAAGATTAATCTTTACGATGCTTTTATCGACGGTTCGATGGAAAGTTTTCAAATGATTTTAACAATTTTCCCCTGTGTTTTGGCTATGATTTTTGGTATTAATATATTTTTAGAAAGTGGAATCTTAAATGGAATTTTAAATTTAATAAGGCCACTTCTTTTAAGTCTTAAAGTACCAGTTGAAATAGTCCCAATGGCTTTGATGCGTCCTATTTCTGGGAATGCTACTTTAGCAATTTTAAATAATTTACTTCGTGATTATGGCCCCGATAGTTTAATAGGAAGAATAGGTTCTGTTATTCAAGGGTCAACAGAAACAACATTTTATGTATTAACGTTATATTTTGGGAGTGTTGGTATTAAAAAGATAAGACACGCTATGTGGACTGGTTTAACTGTAGATTTAATCGGTATAATCTCAAGTATTGTTATTGTAATTTTGTTTTTTGGAGTTTAGAATATAGAATAAATATATTAATTATTAAGTAAAAACTTTAAAGGAGATTAATTAATTCCTTTTTTTATTTATAAAATATTTTAATAAATTTATTAAGTATGTCAGTTCAAATTTTATTTAACAAGTCATAGAAAATAAAGACTTTCTTAGTTATTTATGATAAAATTATATATAAGAAATTTTGTATATATTGTGAAAAAATATTAATAGAAAGGGATCTATTTATGGATAGGTTAAATGTGATTTTATGGAAAGAATACAAAAAGTAATCTCTAATTATGGTTACTGTTCAAGACGAAAGGCTGAAGAACTTCTAGTTAATGGAAAAGTAAAAGTTAACGATGAAGTAGTAACTGAACTTGGTTTTAAAGTTAGTCCTAAAGATATTATTGAAATTGAGGGCAAAATTATAGAAAAACAAGAAAAGGTATATATATTACTTAATAAACCAAGAGGGGTAATAACCTCAACTAAGGACGATAAAAACAGAAAAACAGTTATTGATCTCATTCCTGAAGAAACAAGAGTTTATCCTGTTGGAAGATTAGATTATGATACAACAGGATTATTGCTTTTAACAAATGATGGTGATTTGGCAAATTTAATTATGCACCCTAAAAATAATGTTGAGAAAGTTTATATTGCTAAAATAAAAGGAATTTTAAATGTAGAAAGCATAAAAAAACTAGAAAAGGGTATTTTAATAGAAGGAATTAAAACTTCTAAGGCTAAAGTAAAGGTTAGAAAAATAAATAAAAAAAATATGACAAGTGTTGTTGAACTAACAATTCATGAGGGAAAAAATCATCAAGTTAAAAAAATGTTTAAAGCAGTCGGACATGAAGTTTTAAAACTAAAAAGGGAAAGAGTCGCATTTTTAACTTTAGAAAATTTAAAATCTGGAGAATTTAGGTATTTAAATCCCAAAGAAGTCAAAAAATTATATAATAAAGTTATGAACGAAAAGGTATAGGAAATGAGAGAATACATTGATAATTTGACTGGTTTATACAATTTGTTTTATTTAAAAGAAAATTATAATAAATACATTCAAGACAAAGATGAATGCTATTTAATTTCAATTGATTTTAAGAAATTAAAATATATAAACGATAATTTTGGACATGATGCAGGTGATAAAGTAATTATAACTTTTTCAAATATTTCTAGTGAAGTTTTTGAAGATTCATTAGTTATTAGAAGAAGTGGAGACGAATTTATTATTGCTACTGATATTCAATATAATGAAATTATTCAAAGATTAAAATTAATTGTCAAAAAAATTAGTAAGGCTTATAAGGATAAAGTTATTCCTATTAATTTTGAATTTAATAGTGGAATTAAATTATGTGAAAATGATTTAACTGAAACACTTTATAAATCAGATATTACAATGTATCATGCTAAAAATAATAATCAATTATATATGAATTATACAAGTGATTTATTAATTAAAATTAAAAATAGTGAAAACTTTGTAAATAAGATAGATAAATTAATTGAAAATAACTTATTAAGTTATGCTGTTCAAAAGATTTTTGATATCAATGGCGAAAAGTCAAATATTAGTCAAATATATTCTCGCGATGATAATAAAAACTCTATTTTTGAAGATGAAAAATACGAAATTTTAAAAACTAATTATCGCATAAAGTGTATTGATTTTAAAAATATTGAATTATTAATTAAATATGTTTTACCTATGATAAATAATAATGTTAAATATATGATTAGCATCCATTATGATACATTGTTGTCAAGGGGATTTGATCTTGTAAATTATCTGAAAAATGTAAAAAATGAAAGTGATTATAATTTAAAAAACATAATTTTAAGTATTAATATTTCAGAGTATAATGACTTTATTTATAAAGTAGTTGATAAAATCAGAGAATTAAAAAACATGGATATATCCATATGCATTGATAATTTGAATTTTAGTGAACTTGATTCAGTTATACCAATAGTGTCAATTATACAAGTTGAATATGTAAATATACATAAAAAATCATTACTGAAAGCAATGAATGAAAAAAGATATAAAATTGTTTTAGAATATATTATTAACTTATTAATAGAATTAGATATTATTCCAATTTTTATTAATGTTGACAGTGAATCAGAAATTGAATTTATTAAAAACATTAGTGATAAGTGTTTAATTAGAGGTAATATATATTCTTTAGAAGAGGAATTGAAAAAGAACAAATAAATATTTATCTGTTCTTTTTATATTATTCTTTAACCCATTCTATTGCATTGGTTGGACAAGAGTCGATAGCATCGTTTATAGTTTCAACTAAATCTTCTTCAACTTCGTCAACAATTACGTGTGCAACATCTTCAACAACAAAGACATCATCGTTAATTGATTCACACATTCCGCAGGCAATGCAATTTTCTTCTATAATTCTTGCTTTTTTCATATGACCTCCTATTTTAATTATAGTTAAAAAAAACTTAAAATGCAATATAATGTTTAAAAAACTTTTAAATTATGGTATTATAGTATTGAATAATGAGGTGTTATTATGGGAAGTAGAATGGAAAGGTATTATAGGGCTAATGGGAAGTTAAAGAGTCGTACTGCTAAGAATGAAGATTTGTATCGTACTATTTATGACATGGGTGAATATAGTAATATTGAAGGTATCGCTAGTATAGAAAAAACAAATCAAATAGATTTGACTCAAATTCAAGAATTACTTAAAAGTGTAGATAGTCATAATAAAAAAGAGGTTCCTCAACCAGTAGCTGAAAAGCCTGAACAAACTAGTAGCGTTGGAGTATCGCTTATGGATGATGAAGAAAAGAGTTATGACATTAGAGATGTTTTAAATAAAGCTAAAACAGAAAGAGGTCAAACTTCTAGTGAGCACCATCATTTAAATAACACTCAATATAACATTTTAAAGAAAATAAAATTAGATGAGCCAATTGAAAAAGATGAACAAGAGTTAAAAGAATTAATACATACAATTACTAATACTAGTATGTTAAATAAATTAGAAGACCGTGAATTAAGTTTGGATTTGTTATCTTCATTAAAAGCTGGAGAAGAAACTATGATCAGGGAACGTGAAGGCCTTGAAAATACTATTAATTTTGAAGAATCGGTTCAGGAAGAAACAAGTACTAATTTAGATGAAATTGATAAATCTTTCTTTACTTCTAGTTTTGCTTTTAGTGAGGAAGATTTTGAGGATTTAAAAGATATTGGAAAAAATTTAAAGAAAAATAATTTCTTAATTAAAGCACTAACTTTTTTATTAATTGTAACAATCCTTTCGGTAATTGGATATGTTATATATAACTTTTATCTAGGGTAATAGGAACTTTAAGGTTCCTTTTTTAATTGCAATAGCATTTTAAATAAGCTATAATTAATTATGAGGCGATAAAATGAATAACACATTCGAAAAATTACGGAATAAAATGATAGCAGGAGTGGAAAAAAATGTGTTTCCTGGTGCTACCTATGCAATTATATATAAAGGTAAGGTAATAATAGATGTTGTTGGAAATAAATCCTTATATCCAACCAAAGAATCCAATAATATAAATACAATCTATGATTTGGCATCATTAACTAAAGTTATAGTCACTAATACTTTAATTGGTAAATTATTAGAAGAAGGTAAATTACAATTATCTGATAAAGTAAAAAAATATATTTCTGAGTTTAAACACGATGATATAACTATATTTGATTTATTAACTCACTCTTCAGGATTACCAGCAAATGTAAACTGGATGCATATTAAAACTAGTAATGAATATTTAAATTTAATTTTAAATACTGATAAGGAAGTTTCTAAACATAGCAAAGTTATTTATTCTGATATTGGTTTTATTATTTTGGGTATCTTAATAGAAAGAGTAACTGGTAAATCATTAGATGAACTTGCAAAAAAAGAAATATTTGAAAAGCTAGAAATGAAAGAAATGATGTTTAATCCAGTTGATATAGAAAGATGTGCACCAACTGAGCAAGAAGGGGATATTTACATAAGGGGGATTGTTCATGATAGAAAGGCAAGGCTGTTTAATGGCGTAGCTGGTCATGCTGGTGTTTTTAGTACAATTTTTGATGTTACTAAATTTGCACAAATGGTATTAAATAATGGTATGTATAATGGGTGTCAAATACTTTCTAAAGAAATTGTTGATATGTGGTATAAACCAACTTTTAAAGATGCTCACGGAAGATATAGGACTATCGGCTGGATCGAAGGAAAACATTCTAATGTTTGTGATGACATATCAAATAAGGCAATTTATCATCAAGGATTTACAGGTAATCGAATGTTAATTGATAAGGCTAATGATTTATCTATAATAGTACTATCAAATCGAGTGCATCCAACTAGAGATAATAACACTTTTGGAAATTTTTGGGGTGAGTTTGTAACTTTGGCTTATGATGAATTAATTATTAAAAAAGATACAATAGGGGGTACCTATGAAAGAACTGTTTAATTTAACAAAATATTTAAAACCATATAAGAGGTGGGCATTACTTGCACCATTTTTAATTGTTTTAGAAGTGGCAATGGATTTATTGTTACCTAAGATTATGGCTAATATAGTTAATATAGGAATAGGAGGTAATGATACAACCTATATTTTATTAAATGTTATTTTAATGATTTCATTATCTGTAGTTGGGATTGTGGGTGGTATTGGAAGTGTTTATTTTGCAACATTAACTAGTGAATCAGTAGCAGCAGATATGCGTGAAGATTTATTTGCTAAAATTAATAGTTTATCATTTGTTAATTTTACCAAGTTAAAAACAGGACAACTAATTACTATTTTAACTAATGATATATCAGTGGTTGGGGAGATAATTATGATGTCTCTGAGATTTCTTTTTAGGGTTCCAATTATTTTAATTGGTAGCATTATTATGGCTTTAATAATAAGTCCTGAGTTATCACTGATATTATTATTTATAATACCTATTATGTTAATAGTAGTTGTTTTAATTATTAAAAAAGCTTTTCCTTATTTTAGAATAACTCAAGAGATAGTTGATGATGTTAATTCTGTAGTTCGCGAAAATTTAGGTGGGATACAAGTTGTTAAATCTTTTGTTATGGAACATTATGAAATGGAAAAATTTGATAATGTAAATAAAAGGATGATGGAAATCATGATTAAAGCAATGCGATTTTTAGTATTAGCAATGCCTTTAATGATGTTATTTATTAACATTGCGACTGTTTTAGTTCTTTGGTATGGTGGTAAATTGGTTATGATTGGTAGTTTAAAAATTGGAAGTATTATGGCTTTTATCCAATATTTAACTAATATTCTTACAACTGTTTTGATGGCTTCAATGGCTATTGCACTTACAACTAGAAGTATTGTAAGTGCCAAAAGAATTAATGAAATTTTTGAATTGTCAGAGGATGTTAAGAATCCTAAAAAACCAATCGAAGCAATAAAAATTAATGGTAAGGTTGAATTTAGAAATGTAAATTTTTCTTATCAAGAAGGTACTGGTGATGATGTTTTAAAAGATATCAATTTTGTTGTAGAAAAAGGTACTAGAGTAGCCCTTTTAGGGTCAACTGGTAGTGGTAAAACAACAATTGCATCACTTATTGCTAGATTTTACGATCCAACTTCGGGAGTTGTTTTAATTGATGATATTGATATTAAAAATTATTCGCTTGAAGTTTTAAGAAAAAATATATCATTGGTGTTTCAACAAGCCTCTTTATTTTCTGATACGATTAAAAATAATATAAAATATGGTAATTCTGATGCAACAGACGAAGAAGTAATATGGGCTGCTAAAATTGCTGAAGCACATGAATTTATTATTAAGAAACCCGAAGGTTATGATCATATGATTGAACAAGACGCTACTAATTTAAGTGGTGGTCAGAAACAGCGCCTATCTCTAGCTCGTGCTCTTATTACTAAATCACCAATATTAATTTTAGATGATACTACTAGTGCTCTTGATATGAAAACTGAAAAGAAAATAAGAACATCTTTAAAGCGTGAATTAAAAAATCAAACAGTATTTATAATAACCCAAAGAGTTGCTACAGCCCTAGATGCTGATATAATTATTGTTATTGAAGATGGAGAAGTTTCGGGGATTGGAACGCATGAAACTTTGATAAAGTCTAATTTAGTTTATAAAAGTATCTATGATTCACAACTTAAAAATAAAAAGGATGTGGTTAAATGACAAGTGATAACAATATAAAAAACATGAAAGCCACTAATCCTAAAGCAACAATTAAGAGATTATGGACTTATTTGCAAAAATATTGTTTAACTATTATTTTGGTTATAATTATGGTTATTTTATCAACCCTTACTAGTGTCTTTAGTCCAGTTTTAATACAGATTGCAATTGATGAATTTATTGCTTATAATCATTTAGAAAGTTTAAAAACTTTACTAATAATATTAGGAATAATTTATTTTTTAACATCTTTATTTAATTATTTGTCTGGATATATTATGACTTCTGTTTCAGAAAAAGCACTGTATAATATTCGTAAAGATTTATTTAATCATTTAGAACTTTTGTCATTAAGTTTTTTTGATAAAAATAAAAAGGGAGATTTAATGAGCCGTTTTACTAATGATATTATAGTTATTGGTGATACTTTGAGTAATGTAGTCATTCAAGTAATCAATAGTGTTTTGATTTTAATTGGGGTTACAATTATTATGTTTGTTCTTAATCCTATTTTGGCTATAACAACTATTTTGACAGTTCCTTTATTTTTTCTTGTTGTATTTAAGATTGGTACTAAAATTGGTAAGTATTATAAAGTCAGACAAGATTCATTAGGTTCATTAAATACTTATGCTGAAGAAAGAATAAGTGGTATTAAAGTTGTTAAAAGTTATGGTAAAGAAGATGAATCTATTAAAAAGTTTAAAGATCGTAATCAGAGGTTAAAAGATGTATCCATTAGTGCAAAACTATACTCTAGTTTGATTATGCCTACAAACATTGCAGTTACTAATATTAATAATATTTTACTTATTAGTGTTGGTGCAGTGTTGGCTCTTAAAGGTTTATCAACAGTTGGTGGTATTTTGGCATTTTTAACTTATTCTAAAATGTTTAGACGTCCAATTAATCAGTTAGCAACAATTTATTCTTCTATTCAATCTTCTTTAGCAGGAGCAGAAAGAATTTTTGATATTATGGATTATCCGATTGAAGTAAAGGATATAGAAAAACCAATAAAAATGGATAAAATTAAAGGTTATGTTGAATTTAATAATGTGGGTTTTGGTTATACATCTGATAAAATGGTATTAAATAACTTTAATTTGAAGGTTCAACCAGGTGAAAATATTGCAATAGTTGGTCCAACCGGTGCTGGTAAAACAACCATTATTAATTTACTATCTAGATTTTATGATGTTAATTCTGGCACCATTACTATTGATGGTAAAGATATTAGCAAAGTAAAAAAGGTTGATTTAAGAAAGAAAATTGGTATTGTTTTACAAGATACTTATTTATTCAAAGGAACTGTTTTTGATAATATAAAATATAGTAAAATGGACGCAACTTTAGAAGAAGTTATTGAAGCGTGTAAAAAATCCCAAGCTCATTCATTTATTAGAAGATTACCTGATGGTTATTATTCTTTAGTCGAGGAGGAAGGAAGTAATTTTTCACAAGGTCAAAGACAATTAATAGCAATAGCTCGCGCGATTTTGGCCAACCATGAAATTTTAATAATGGACGAAGCCACCAGTAATGTTGATACAAGGACAGAAATAGCTATTCAAACAGGTATGAAAAAATTAATGACAGGTAAAACTAGTTTTGTAATTGCTCACCGATTATCAACGGTTAGAAATGCTGATAAAATAATTGTTATGGATAATGGTGAAATAATTGAAAAGGGAACTCATGATAGTTTAATTAAAGAAAAGGGTTTTTATTATAATTTATATAATAGTCAATTTGATAATTAAAACTATCTTTTTATTCATATTTTTGATATAATTTATTTATAGTAAGGAGATGAGCTCATGGATAATAAAAACGAAATTTTTGATGATATAGAAATTATTGATGATGATTTCAATGAAACTACACCTAATAGTGATGAACTAATTAATGATGATTGGTTGTCCGATTTTACTAATGTTGAAACAGCAAATGATCAACCAGCTGAAGAAATTATTGAATTAGAAACGATAATTGATAATTTGGATGAGCCAACAACCGAAGCAAATAATCAGAATTCTTTTATAGATGAAGAACCGGTTTTAGAAACTGAGGATGCAACTAAAATTTTAAATAGTATTGAAATAACAGATCCTAATAGTAACGTTAATTTTCAAACGGCACCAATAGATGAAACAGAACAAACAAAAGAAATGAATGAGGAAGAAGAACTTAATAATAATCGTAGTGTAATGTTTATTGCAATTTTATTTGGAATATTAATTTTATTTGTGATTTTGCTACCAACTGTAACCCAAATAATTGGAAAATAAAAAAACGACAAAAAAGCATCATAAATTTAGTTATGATGTTTTTATATGTTAGTTGATAATTTAATAATTAACTCCATATTATCGTCGCTTGCCATAATGTTTTTGTGTTCTACATGGCATTTTTGACATTTATATATAATTTTATATGTGTTTTTAAATTTTTCTATTTTAATAGGTTCTAATAATCCATGACATTTATTTAATCTATCTCCTGGGAAAATATCAACATGTTTTGAATACAAACAATATGGACAATGATCACGAGCGGTATAATTTAATTTAAAAACTTCTTTGTGACAATTTTCACAAATAAAGGTTTCGTCTTTCATTGTAAATCTTTTTTGATTCATTTGTTTGTCCCATTCATTGTTGTAACATCAATCCATGTTCCGTTAGTAAGTTTATCTAAATCTTTAACACTTATTTTTAAGGCGAGGTTAAAATCACCCGCAGCTGGGTAAATGTATTCTAGTTGTTGTAAAGATTTATCTAAGTAGATTTTAATGTTTTCTTTTAAACCGAAAGGACACACTCCACCTACAGGATGATTGGTTAATTCTTCAACTTGTTCGTAAGGTATCATTTTGGCTTTTTCTTTAAAATAGTCTTTATATTTTTTGTTATTTATTTTAGAGTCTCCGCTCATGACTATTATAATCGTGCCACTTTTTAATATAAACGATAATGTTTTAGCAATTTCATTTGTTTTTACCCCAAGTTCAGATGCTGCTTTTAAAACAGTTGAACTATCTTTTAATTTAATTATGTTAGTTTCATAATTGTTTTTTTCTAAAAAATTTATTACGTGCTGCTTTCCCATTTGTTTTTCTCCTTTACTGATAATAAATTATACTATTATTTTGAAATTATTTCAATTATTGTGTGAAAATTGTTTATTTAATATGGGAAAAGTAAATAATAAAATAGGTAAAAATGTTATAAAAATAAAATAGCACTCATATATTGACATTGCTAAAATATAATAGTATAATGAAATAGCATTCGGTAAGTGGCAGTGCTAAAATGGTGGTGATATTGTGATAACAAAAAGACAAGAAGAAATCTTAAAATTGGTAGTTGAAGAACATATTAAAACAGCTAAAGCGATTGGTTCTAAATCATTATGTGATGTTTTAAATTGTTCAAGTGCAACTATAAGAAATGAAATGGCAATATTAGAGGAATTAGGATTCATCGAAAAAAATCATATATCTTCAGGGCGCATTCCTAGTGAGAAAGGGTATCGTTATTACGTTGATAATATAATGGAACCTAAAAAATTAACTGGTGAGGATGTACTAAAATTACAGACAATTTTTCATAATCAATCATTAATGTTAAGTGATGTAATTTTAAGAAGTATGGAAATCATATCAGAATTAACTAATTATACATCAATTGTACTAGGAGGTTCATCAAAAGATAATTGTTTAAGTAAAATAGAAGCTGTACCTATTGATGAAAATAGAATTGTTGCTATTGTCATTACTGATAAGGGACATGTTGAACATAAAGACATTTTTATTGATGCAACTGTCAGTATTGAAGAAGTACAAAAAACCATTGATTTGATTAATAAACTTATTGTTGGAACGCCTATTTGTGAAATAAGCAGTAAATTAGAGTTTGAAATAAAACCTATTATTTCAAAGTATGTAACACAGTACGAAACATTATATAATGCTTTTTATACGGCATTTAGTGATTTTTCAAATGATACAAAAATCCGTATTACTGGAGCTAGCAATATATTAAAACAACCAGAATTTAATGATACTAGTAAAATTGCTGATATATTAAAAAAGTTTGATGATCGTGATTTAATTAGAAATGTTATGGAAGAAGATAATGGTATTAATATATATGTTGGTAGCGAGAATGACTTTGATCAAGATGTAGGACTAATTAAAACAAGTTTTGAAGTCAATGGTGAAGTTGGTACAATTGCTATTATAGGCCCTAAAAGAATGGAATATGGGCGTGTTCTAGCTTTGTTAGAATATGTTAAGAAAAATATAGGAGGGTGACAATGGAAAAAGAGGCTAAAGAAATGAAACAACATGATGAGAAATGTTGCAATGAGTTACATGATGATTGCAATTGTTCATCAGAAGAAATAAAAAAGGAAAAAGCTAAAAAAAGTAAGAAAAAACCAAAAAAAGATGAGAAAATTGAATTGAAAGAGCAAATAAAAGAATTAGAGGAGAAAAATCTTCGTGCTCAAGCTGAATTAATAAATTATCGCAAACGTAAGGATGAGGAAGTTGGGCGTATGCTTAAATATGCTAATGAAGATTTAGTGAGTGCCATTCTTCCGATGATAGATAATTTTGAACGTGCCATTAAAATGGATGATGAAGATTTAGATGATGAAGTTTCTAAGTTTTTAGAAGGATTTAAAATGATCTATGTTGATTTTAAGAATACATTAGAAACATTTGAAGTTATCGCAATTGATGGTAAAAATAAACCATTTGATCCAACTTACCATCAAGCGGTCATAACCGATAAAGTAGAAGGAGTTGAACCAGGAATGGTTGTTGAGGTCCTTCAAAAAGGTTATTTATTAAAAGATAGAGTTATAAGACCAGCGATGGTCAGAGTAAGTGAATAAAGGAAAGGTGATAAATATGAGTAAAATGATAGGAATTGATTTAGGAACAACTAATAGTTGTGTAAGTATTTATGAAGGTGGGGAAGCAAAAATAATTACTAACCCTGAGGGTGGACGTACTACTCCATCAGTCGTTGCGTTTAAAAACGACGAAATAATTGTAGGGGAAGGTGCTAAAAGACAAATTGTTACTAACCCTAATACTGTATCATCTGTAAAAAGATTAATTGGTACAAAAGAAAAAATCAAAGTAAATGGTCGTGAATATACACCAGAAGAAATCAGTGCAATGATATTATCTGATTTAAAGAAAACTGCAGAAGAATATTTAGGAACAACTGTTACTAAAGCAGTAATTACTGTTCCAGCATATTTTAATGATGCACAGAGACAAGCGACTAAAAATGCTGGTAAGATTGCAGGTTTAGAAGTTGAAAGAATTATTAATGAACCAACTGCAGCGGCACTTTCATACGGTCTTGATAAAACAGATAAGACTGAACAAATATTAGTATATGACCTAGGAGGAGGAACTTTTGACGTTTCAATTCTTGAATTAGGCGATGGAGTTTTTGAAGTGTTATCAACAAGTGGTAATAATGCACTTGGTGGTGATGACTTTGATGACTGTATTATTGATTATTTAGTACAAGAGTTTAAAAAAGAAAATACTATTGATTTATCAAAAGATAAAATGGCTATGCAAAGATTAAAAGATGCAGCAGAAAAGGCTAAAAAAGAATTAAGTGGAATTACTTCTACTCAAATCTCTTTACCATTTATTTCACAAGGTGAAGATGGTCCAATGCATTTAGAAATGACATTAACTAGAGCAAAATTTGAAGAGTTAACTAGTGATTTAGTTGAATCTACACTGGTACCTGTACGCAATGCTTTAAAAGATGCAGGATTAAAAGCTAGTGATATTGATAAAGTTATTTTAGTTGGTGGTTCAACTCGTATTCCAAAAGTACAAGAAGTTATTAGTAAAGAATTAGGTAAAGAACCAAGTAAAGGTGTTAACCCTGATGAAGTTGTAGCGATGGGAGCGGCTATTCAAGCTGGTGTTTTAGTAGGAGATGTTGATGATATTGTTCTATTAGACGTGACACCATTATCACTTGGTATTGAAACTTTAGGTGGAGTAATGACAACTTTAATTCCAAGAAATACAACTATCCCAACAAGTAAAAGCCAAGTATTCTCAACGGCTGCTGATAATCAACCGGCTGTTGACATTCATGTATTACAAGGTGAAAGATCAATGGCTAATGACAATAAAACATTAGGTAGATTTCAATTAACTAATATCCCACCAGCACCACGTGGTATACCACAAATCGAAGTAACATTTGATATTGACGCTAATGGGATTGTTAATGTTAAGGCTAAAGATTTAGGAACAAATAAAGAACAATCTATTACAATTACTTCATCAGGTGCATTAAGTGAAGAAGAAATTGAAAAGATGGTTAAAGAAGCGGAAGCTAATAAAGAAGCAGATACTAAACGTAAAGAAGAAGCTGATTTGAAAAATGAAAGTGAACAGTTAATCTTTGCGACAGAAAAAGCAATTAAAGATTTAGGAGATAAAGTTGATAATAAGGACAAAGAAAAGGCTGAATCTGAAATTAAGGAATTAAAAGAAGCTTTAGAAAAAGATAATATTGATGATATTAAAGCTAAACGTGATAAGTTAAATGAATCAGCAATGGCATTAGCAACTAAAGTATATGAGGAAGCAGCTAAACAACAACAAAAGGAAGAACCACAAGCAGAAAATAAAGAAAAGCCAAAAGATGATAATGTTGTAGATGCTGAGTTTGAAGAAAAATAAAATAAAGTAATGTAGAAGTCTAAATGACTTCTACATTCTATTATGAAAAGGAGAGCCATAATGCCTATAAAAGAAAAATCAAGAGATGAAATAAAAGATTATTATAAATGGGACTTATCGTTAATATATGATAATGATAGTTGTTGGTATAAAGAATATGAAGAAGTAGAAAAAAAAGCTCGTGAATTTACTAAATATAAAGGTAAAATTTTAGATAGTCCAGAAAATTTGTTTAATACATTAAAAGATTTTTTATGGTTAGAAAGAATTTTATCAAAATTATATGTATATGCATATATGCGAAGTGATGAAGATACTAGTAATACTTATTATCAAAAATTAAAAGGCGAGATTGATAATTTAAATGTTGTTGTATTAGGCGCTACTTCTTTTGTTGTTCCGGAATTAATTAAAACTGATTATTCAAGGATTCAAAAATATATTAATGAATTACCAGAGTTATTAAATTATAGGCGTATGTTGGAAGATATATATCGTTTTAAAAAATATACTTTATTAGAAAACGAGGAAAAATTATTATCTAAATTATCTAAAGTATTGGGAGTGTCTGATTATACTGCTAATCTAGTTAGAAACTCAGATTTGACTTTTGGAACAATTACTGATGAAAATGGTGATTTAGTAGAGCTTACTAATAGTAATTTTTCTAAATATATTGAATCATCAAATAGAGAGGTTAGAAAACAAACTTTTTCAACTTTATATAAAGGTTATGAAAGTATGAAAAATACTCTAGCATCTACTTTGTCTGGTGAAGTTGATGTTAATATTGCACTTGCTAATATTAGAGGATTTAACAATGCTTTGGAAATGTCACTTTTTAACAGTAATGTTGATGTTAATATTTATCACAATTTAATTAGAGTGGTTAATCAAAATTTAGATG
>CAYXLG010000010.1:0-4077 GCA_964465805.1 uncultured Muribaculaceae bacterium | reverse complement strand
AAAAATTTATTATGATTTGAATAAAAAGTATTTTGGTAATAAAGTTTTAGTTAATGATGAAATAAAATATGAATGGGAACGAATTCCCCATTTCTATATGAATTTTTATGTTTATCAATATGCTACTGGCCTGTCAGCGGCTTGTGCAATTGTTAATAATATTGTTAATGGTGATGAAGGTGCTCTTAACAATTATTTAGAGTTTTTAAAAACTGGTTGTCGTGATTATCCGGTTGAACTATTAAAAATTGCTGGAGTCAACATATCAAAACCAAAACCAATTGAAGATGCTATAAAGTTTTTTGATGAGACAATTAACCAATTTGTAAAATTATCTAAAGAGTAGGAAGTAGGTGAAAAAGAAGTGAACAAACGTGATTATTATGAGGTTCTAGGTGTTAGTAAAAATGCTACAACAAGTGAAATAAAAAGTGCTTTTCGTAAACTTGCTAAACTTTATCACCCAGATGTATCTAAAGAGCCTAATGCTGCTGAGAAATTTAAGGAAGCTCAAGAAGCTTATGCAGTTTTAAGTGATGAAGAAAAAAGAAGACAATATGACCAATTTGGACATAGTGCATTTTCTGGTAACGGTGGTTTCCAAGGATTTGATTTTTCGGATTTTGACTTTTCAGATGTTTTTGAAGATTTATTTGGTGGTGGGTTTGGTAGTTTCTTTTCAGGGGGAAGAACTGGTAGTTCCAATCGTCCACGTCAAGGTCGCGACTCTTTAATGGAAATGAGATTAACTTTTGAGGAGGCGGTTTTTGGAACAAAGAAAACAATCAAATTAAATGTTTCCGAAAATTGTGATGATTGTAAAGGTCGTGGTGGCCATGGTGAAACAACTTGTTCTGTTTGTCACGGTAGTGGGCAAGTAACAGCCGAGCAACGAACAATGTTTGGAACTTTTATGACAAGAACAACTTGTAGCGAATGTGGTGGTAAAGGAAAAAGCTATGATAAAAAATGTAATACTTGTCATGGAAGTGGTAAAAAAGTTACGACTCAAACTATTGAAGTTAAAATACCAGCTGGAGTTGATACTGGAAATCAACTTCGTATTCCAGGCAAAGGAGAAGCGGGTGCTAACGGTGGACCCAATGGTGATGTTTATTTAGAGTTTGTTGTGGATAAACATCCGATTTTTGAAAGAAATGGAAATGACATATATCTGGAGTTACCAATTGTTATTACGGATGCTGTGTTAGGTGCTAAGATTGATATTCCAACACTAACTGGTAAAGTTAAATTATCTATCCCAGCGGGGAGCAAGACTAATGATAAACACCGTTTAAAAGGCAGGGGAATTCAAGATGTTAATTATCTTAGCAAAGGTGATATGTATGTTATTTTAAAAGTTATTGTTCCTAAAAAGTTAACAAAAGAGCAGAAGAAATTATTTGAACAATTAAGAAAAACAAAGTTAGATGATAATGATGAATTTAAAAAAATTAAAGAATATTTAAAATAATATTGTTTTTCTTGTAAAGAACAACATATTTTGAGATAATCATATTAGGTGACTAGTATGATTATTTTTTATGATTTACTTATTCAAGAGTTTGATATTGTAAAATTATTGGTAAGTCTTTTTAGTATAGCGGTTGGAATTATAATAGTTGTTATATATTTGAAAAAAGAAAAAAAGATACCTTATTTTCGCGGATATCCCCAAAATTTGCCTATGGCAATTATTCAATATTATGATCAAGGACGTTTCAATAATAAAACAATATGGTTAACAATATTAGATTTGATTCAAAAAGATTTTTATTCGTTAGAAAAAATAAAAAAGAATGAATATAAACTCAAATGGAAAAAAGAAGATTTATTTCATTTTGAGGATAATGATTTAAAAAAATATGAGCAATATTTGATAAAATATATAAATTCACTTATTATAAAAAATAAAAGTCAAGATCAAAGTATTCTATTGAATAAACTTATTAACGAGATGAAAAGTGATGTTCAATTTCCAGAACGACTAAAAAAGATTTATAACAATATTCAATATGAAATAAGAAGTGGTTATGGTGAACTTAGTTATTTTAAAAACTATGTTATTTCTTTTATTGTTTTGCTATTATATTATTTAATTTGGTTTCCTAAGAGTAATTTAATAGTAGTAGGTGTAGGTTATTCAATAATAATTATTTTAATAGCAAGTGTTTTAAAAAACTTAAAATTTAATATAATGGGTGTAATTAATATAATTGTCTTATGTTTTGTAACTATAACTTTGCTTGCTTTTTTATTACCAACTTTTTTATTGGTTGAAAATGGAATCTGGTCATTGCTTATATATTTTAATCCATTAATCATAATATTTGTAATTTTAATTTTGAAAATTAAGTTTTATAATGAAAAACAAAAAGAAGTTATAAGGCAAATAAAAGGTGTTAAGAATTTTATACAAGATTTTACTAGATTGAAGGAAAGACCTATTGATTATATTAATTTTGTTAAATATTATTATGTTTTAGCAGAAACATTAG
The DNA here is from genome assembly GCA_964465805.1 of uncultured Muribaculaceae bacterium. Taxonomy (GTDB): domain Bacteria; phylum Bacillota_I; class Bacilli_A; order RF39; family UBA660; genus DUPI01. The sequence continues at coordinate 1,579 of CAYXLG010000010.1, read as the reverse complement.
GTATAAAAATAACTGATCAAGAATATATTAAAACCGAGTTTGATGATGATAGCTTAGAAACGTTTAATGTTTTTGATTATGCTAGTACAGTATCTGATATATATTTTGATAAATGTAAGTTTTTTTAGGGTTAAAGTTAGAAAATATTGAAAAAAGGTTGAATATACCTTATAATGGATACATATGGAAAGGATGAAGTTATGAACGATATTTTGTTGAAAGCTGAAGAAAAAATGCAAAGTGCGATTGAGACAATGGAGGCACGTTTTATGAATGTTCGTGCTGGCCGTGCAAACCCTACTATTTTAGATGGGGTAATGGTATCTTATTATGGAATAGATACTCCATTAAAACAATTGGCAACTATTTCAATTCCTGAAGCTAGACAATTATCTATTAAACCATTTGATCGTAATTGTTTAGGCGCTATTGAAAAAGGTATTTATGAAGCTAATATTGGATTAACGCCTAATAATAATGGGGAAATAATTATTTTAAATATTCCTATATTAACTGAAGAAACAAGAAAAGATTATGTTAAGCAAGTAAAGGCGATGTCTGAAGATTGTAAAGTGGCTTTAAGAAAGGCTAGACAAGAAACTAATGATCAAGTTAAAAAGTTAGAAATATCTGAAGATGATATTAAATATGGAATTGATGAAGTACAAAATCTAATTAACAAATATAATAAAATTGTTGAAGAAAAATTAAAAGAAAAAGAAGACGAACTAATGACAGTTTAAAAAATTGTAGACATAATAAAATGTGTCTACTTTTTATATTATTAGATATGATTTTAATAATAATATAGATAAACCCAATAAATGAAATAATAAGTAATCAATTAATACCTAGTTTGCCAAAACAAATAAAAAGTGTTATAATAACCAACACATTTTTAAGGAGAATTGATAATGGAGTATATAGATTATAGAATTGATAATTTTTTATATGAAAACTTTAAATTAACAGATAAAATAATTGGTTTAAGATTTTTATTAAAGATAAAAAAATTAATAAATTTAAATTGCCCTGCAGATGAATTAATCAAATTTTTGTATGAAATTGAATTTATTCTTAACAGTCAAAGAAATGATCGTGATAATATTTCTTTAATACGTGAATATATTGACTTGCTTGAAAAAGATCGACCTGATGTTCTTTCTAATAAAATTTCTGTAGATATGAATGAATATATATATGAATTACAAGCAGGACTTATTGTTAATAATTTATATATAAATCAAAAAAACAATGAGTTAAAAATAAAAAAGCCATCAGAAGAAATAGAAAATATAGAAATAACTTTTGATGATGTTTTAGATTCGAGGGAAAAAATTAACCATAAACAATATATTCTTATGAAAAAAATAAAATAATATTTTAGAAAAAAATATATATAATATTAATGTCATTAAATATTGCGTAACTAATTGTTGGTAAACATTCTGTTAACAGCCTAAAAGAATAAGTTTTCTTATTCTTTTTTTGTAAAATATCATTATATCTAATAGTAATTTATTGATAATTTTGATATAATATTTTTAGAGGTGGTAGACGATGAAAAAACTTGGTTATA
>CAYXLG010000009.1:22716-30383 GCA_964465805.1 uncultured Muribaculaceae bacterium | reverse complement strand
TTTTTTATTTACATATATTTTTTTGGGGGGTTATAAATTAATCAACACCCATGATTGTTGCTGCACAATTCCAAAATTCATTATCGTTCCCACCAGCAGCAATTCCAATTATAAATTGTGCTATAGCAACAACAAGAAAAGCTAATGCCGCTGCTAAAAGTCTCTTAAAAAAAGTTTGTTGTCCTTTTTTAATTTCATCTTCCTTTTGTGATATAACAGCTTTACCCAAGTCTAACATCCCAAAAATTACTAACAAAATAGGAACTGCTATTTTAATTAAATTAACAATAGTAGCAATTATATTTGAAAGTTGACTTGGTAATGCTGGACATTCGGCAGCTAATATAAACATAATTTTACCTCCTCTTATTAAACATATAATACGACATTTACCTTTAATTGTCAACTATTATATGTTAAATAAACCTAAAATTTTATTCTTTTTTGTCATTTCTTCAGTTTTTTGTTTTTCAAATCCTAAGCGTGCTAAAAAAGCATTTAACACATGAATCTCTGTTTGCCGTTCATCTAATGGTGGCATATTAAAAAATATTTTTAATTTGGATTCATATTCAAAATCAAGAACATCTTTCGAACTCAACATACTTTGATTTAATACAATTGTTTTATTTTTTAATTTTTCTAATTTTTTACTATTAACAAACATAAATTTATTTAATTTAATTATAGATGGTTCAATCAAATAAATTATATCGTGACATAATGTTTCAACAACTGGGCTATCATTAATATCAATTAATATAACATCACTATCATTGTGTTTGTTTAAAACACCAGTAACTGAAGAATCGTTTGTTGAAATCAATTCTTTATCTCGAAAGAAATTAAAGTCACGTTTATTAACTTCAATAGCACTAACTTTGTAGTTTTTTTCTAATTGTTTTTTCATCATATAAATTAATGTTGTCGCTCCAGACTGCGCAGTAACATTTTTCACACCAATTATTTTTGCTCCCAAAGTTGGAGTTGTAAATTTTGGATTGTCAATTTCTTCATTAACATCGACTATTTGATGAATATGCGCGACATCACGATAACTATTGGGATGATTATATAAATACATTATTCCTTCTGCATTACGAGTAAAATTATAAATCCCAATTGATATCAAATTAGATTGATACTCTTTTGATGAACTTTCTGGTGTGTTGTCAAGTAATAAAATTACTTTATCCATATCTAATGAAATGGATAATTTTTGAAGTTTCTTTATATCTTTGTAATCTCTAATTGCAGTGATGTCCAAAATCATTCTTTGAAAGAAAAAATTCTGAAATGTCGATATAATTTCTTCAACATTAAACTCACCGTCCATCTCTTTTATAATATCAATATCCAGATTCTGGATTAATGATTTATATCTATTGGTAATAATTACATTCATATTTTCACCCTCTCAGTTATAAGTCATAAATAACTTTTGTTTGCCCTGAAATTGGAAATTCCAAAAAATCACCAATAACTGGTAGTTCAAAATACATAAATACTACTACGGTATAATAGTAACCTTTAGCATCAGTATTTTTATAAATACAATATCTATAGTTATAGGTATATGGTTGAACGAGCACTCCACCTTTAGAAGGACATCTCGCTGTTCCTCTAGGATTAGTTTTATAACCAATCTCTCTTAAACTTCTTTCTATTTCTTGTCTAGCTGAATAATTATAATTTTTATGTTTTTCTAAAATTTCAACCATATGATTTTTAACCTTATAAGCTTTCGAATAACTCAAAGACCCTATTAAAATGGCAATAATTATTGAAAAAAAGAATATAACTAACCTAAAAAGAAAAGCATTGTTAATTGACTCTTTCATTATTTAACACATCCAATTCTATTAACCAAAGTTATAGAGCCTTATTGTTTTCGAATAAACAGGTATTCTCATTAATTTACCAACTACTGGCAAGTCTAAGTTTATATAACTTACAACACCGTATGTTCTATATCCTTGTCCTTCATTATATTGATAAATACAATACCTATGATGAGTGCCTGGCAAAGGTTTAAGAGCATTAACATTTCTCCTTTTAGGGCAACTGAAGTTTGTTTCAGAGCGATACCCTATTGTTTTTAAAGAACTGCTAATTTCATCAACAGCTAGTTTATTATAACCTTCATACTTTTCGATGGCATCAGTAATAAATGTGTTTACTTTAAATGCTTTGTAATAACTTAAAGTTCCAGCAATAAACGCAAATACAACCAATAAAAATATTATTATTATGTTGTACATGAAAACGCTTCCTACACTTTCCCTCATAAATTATCTTCCTTGTACTTCGCCTATACAAGCATTATATGTAGCAGTATCCATGTAAGCACCACCACATCTATTATTTTTCCATTCACCACCAGCGCTGGAACAGCACCCTTGTTTCTTAGTTGTATCCATCATATTTTTAATTAGCGGAGTAACAATTGCAGCAATAACACCAATTAGTATAATTGCAATAACTGTTAAGTTTGCTTCCCCCGATGCTTCTTTCATTTTCTCACCACCTATTCTTTTTTTATGTTTTAATTATAACATACAATTGATAATAAAATCAATATGATTATATTTAATCAATATCTGCAGATTCATATATTACATATTCATCATCATCATCATTGACATTAACATTAATAATAATATTCCACCACCTGTAGCACCCAACATCATCATGGTTTTATTTTCCATTGTTTCTAAACGCTCTTTATATTTCTGTTCCCTAGCCTTATTCTGTAATGATGAAACAGTTCTAGAAAACATCATTAGTTGCTCTTGTTTGTTTTCTTGAGAACCAAGTCCAAGACGATATAACAAACGCATCATACGCATTGAATCCCTAACCGGATATTCCTTTGCAAAATCCATATAAGGTTCAACTGTTGAATCTCCTGCTTCAATCTTATTAATAAGACGTTCAAGACCTGGTTTAAAGATATCTGGTGCTGTTTTAATTGATCTAGTAAGCGCAACTGGTACAGTATAGTGCTGAATTAATATCTCTAAACTTTTTAAGTAATATGGTAACATTAAATTAATTTGATGTAAATTATTTTTATAATATCTTTTTAATTGACTATATGGCAGTTTAAATATAAGATAGCCAATGATAAATGATGCAACAATAGATATAAAATTCAACTTTGTTAAAAAGATAAATATCATAAATACAATTGCCACAATACCATTTCTAACACGTTGAGTATATAATATATTAATATCAACATCTGAACCATATCTAACTGTTACTAAAAATTTATAATCATCTTCCATTAAAAATCTAAAGTAAGGTTCGACATCATCTATAAACTTTTTAGTACTGAGTTGTTTGTTAGTTTCTAATATATACAATAAAATAATACCAATAAATATAAATTCCATTACTCAGCACCTACATTCTCATTATAATATTTTTCTCCATTTAATAGAAAATATGTATTAACAAACACAATTGAATGAAGTAAGATGCGAACTAATACATTATCTAATAGTTGAATATATGTTTCAACACCCAATAAAAATTGAACCATCATTACCATTAAATAAAGAACAATTCCAAACTGAATAAATTTTTTATGGAAATTAGCACGGTCAATTCTATCACGATAAACATTTTCAACTAACATATCTATATCAAGCGACATATTTTCTAAAGAAGCACCTGCATCTTTAGATCCTTCATTAGTAATTTGTAAGAACAATTGATGCATATTTTTCACAATATAATAGTTATATTTACTATCCATATATGATAATGAATCTTCTATTGTACCATTTTCATATGCTAGGTCGATCATTGTTTTAACGTCAGATTTAATAGGTTCTTCTAGCACTCCTGAATCATAAACACCTTCTAAGGCTTTTACAAAAGATTCAGTTGTTGCAAATTCCATAATAACATTAGTTGTATATACTTGAATTTGTTCAAAAATAAATTCACTATATATTCTTTTACACCTTAAATACGTTAAATACGGAATAATTGATACCGATAACACTGCATAAATTATCGAAATAATAAGACTATAAAAATACATATATGATATCAAAAACGCTCCGGCAGAGAAAATTCCTATTTGGATAGCATATTGTCTAGGGGTATATTCTTGTCCTAGTTCAACAACTTTTTCTCTAACCATTTTATATGAATAAGGGGCATATTTATCATATATATTAGACACATTTCGACTTATATATTTGTATACAGTTTCATCAGTATTTCTTCGATATGCAACAATAAACATAAATACAAAACCTATTATTAAAAAGGTAATTCCTGTCCCCATTATAGACCTCCTTTACTCAAATAACACTTCAACTTCCTCCACGTCAGATTTATTTTCTTGATTTTCTTCCTTAGTTTCTTCTTTGTATCCTAAAGCATCAAGTAATTCTTGTTCTAGCACAACACCTTGAATTTCTAAATAATCAAGTAAATACTTACTAGGTGCATTTCGAACAACATTACCATTAGATAACTTACGATATATTATGTTATATTTAGCATCATTATCTTCTGTAACATAAAATTCTGTTACTTCTGATATTTCACGAATAAAACGTTTTGTTTCTTTATCTTGATAACCCCTAACATATATTCCTAATTGAATATATCGATAAATTGATTTTAAAAACTGTTCGATATCTTGATTTGTTTCAAGTAAACTATACATACGATTAGGGATTGACGAGGCTTTATCAGCATGAATTGTTGACAAAATATAGTGACCAGATGATATCGAGTTACGAACAGCCATAACCGCTTCGGCACTACGAACTTCGGATAATAAAATCCACTTTGGATTTTGACGCATACATGTAACTAACACATCTGAATATGATGCAATATTATTTGTCTTCATCGCAACAATATCTCGATGTGGAAAGATACGATCGAGGTGTAACTCCAAAGTATCTTCAATTGTAATTATTTTTTCATTTTCAGCAGTTTTAGAAGCTAAATACTTAACAAATTCAGTTTTACCCGAACCAGTTTCCCCACAAACAATAATATTACAATGTCCTTTAACACATTTTTCTAAAAAATCATGAATATCAAGAGTAATATATTTTTCGGCTATAATCTTTTCTTTTTTAAGTCTTATTTTAGCAGGTGTTTTACGAAAAACAACAGCAATACCATTTCTCGCAATAGAGTCATGAACAAAGTTTAAACGTAGTTCAGAACCTTCAGCATCGAGAAAAGGATGTGCCATATTAAATGTTTTTCCCATTACATTCGAACATTGAAAAGCCAGTTTTTCGATTAAAGCATTGTTTATAGCTGGATTTTCAATCCTATAAATACCTTTAGATAAAGTCTTTAACCATATTTGTCCACCATTACTGTAAGAAATATCCGTAATATCATCGTTTTCTAAATATTCTTGAAGTGGCCCAAAATCTATTTGGGAAAACATATTGTCTTCCATATTACTCTCCTTGTTCCACTTCTAGATTTTCTTCTGGTAATTCTTCTGGATTTTCTTCTGGTACAATTTCAGGTTCAACTAATTCATCATTAGGAATTGTGTAAGCATTAATAAAATCTTTTAAGTTCTGTGAAGTAATTTGAGTTTCACCAGGTGCTACAACAGTTCCACCATGAGGTACTGGAAATATTTCAACAGCACGTGCTCTAAGATAACTTGCTTTCAATAATAAGATATTTAACTCTGGTTTTAGACCAAAAATCAATATTGAAGGCGTACGTTCATCAGTAGTATTTTCAAAGACATGACGACCAGCGCTATCTTTAACAGCGATAACTTCAACATTTTCAAATAATTTACCAACCATTATTTGACCCTCAACTGTTTCAGCTTTCATATAAATATCAATTTTATTACCTGGAAAAATTGAGTTACCATAAGTCGTTTCCATATCAACCGGTAATTTAACAACAACTTCTCCTTCTTTAATTTTTTCAAAAGCTGAATCAGGTAGTTCATCCTTCAAGACTAATACATCAGTATAAAACATACTCCCTTTTGGAACCACTGTATTATGACTAGTATACTTTCCTAGTACTGCATTACTAGTTGTTAAAACATTGTTTCCCAATACAATAGGAGCTACATCGACATACTCAAGCATGTCTTCAGTAATTAATGTACGTGGCTGTATTGTTTGATTAGCTACCGGTATTCCTCTAACTGGGCTAACTTGTTTTTCAATTTGAGCATTATACGAAAAGTATAATATAGCAATGATGACAATAACACCAAGAATTGTAATTGTATTTTTGTTTTTTAAAAATCTTTTTATTGTGTTAACGATATTATTCATCTATATCCTTCCTTTCTTAATATGGCGTTTCCAATATCGCACTTATCCTATTTACGATATCAAACTCAACAACTTCTTTACCTGTACTTCCTCTATCAGTACTAGAAATTTCTAAAGTTACTTTAGGAGGTGTTTCATTCACATCGAAGATTTTAATTACGTATGTGTTTGATAAAGACGCATTTTCTGCAAATCTTCTTACAAAATTTTCTACAAACTTTTCCCTATCTATTCTAATAACTTCGTCCTTTCGATATGCAGCCAAATCTACAGCATCAATCATCGCCGCCTCGGTAGTTTCTTTTAATAAATTGTAATTATGTTCATTACTGTTCGTTAAAGATTGAAAAATGTAGACAAGTACAATTGCAACAATTCCTAACCCAACAACAAAAGCACCCCAAAATGATTCTTGCATTTTATTTTTCCTCCTTTTCTATAATTAATATATCATGAACAAGCATTCCAACTACTGCTTATACCACATCCTGAGAAATAAGAACGATATGTATCTCTAATGAAAGAACTTTTACATTCACGTCCTGTACCTCTACCACAAGTCAATTTGAAGTTTCCATATCCCCCATCTTGATTTTTATTATATGTACGAATACTTCTTATCAACTGTGGAGTTAAGGTAATTTGATACATTGGTTCAGTATCAAAAAATATTCTTTCTGGTTCTCTTAATCCTCTATTATGAGTAATTTTTGATACATTCCATCTCCAATTCGAACCTGGGGTTCTACCTCTTCCTTTTTTACCTGGGAAAGGATTACTTAATGATATTGGTCTAAAAACAACATTTAACTTTTCAAATTTTTCACGATTTTCAGTATAGTCTTCTAAAAAATCATTAGTTACTCTATAATCACAATCGTATAAAGTATTACATCTGACAGAATCTAAATAATTACCTGTAAATGACACACCATCAAACACATACCTATTAAATTTATGACTATTTCCAAACGTTTTATATTCTAATGATATTTCATAACTGCCTGGCAACCTCGAATAATGAATAGGTAAATTACTATATCCTAAATTAACATATTGCCCAACCGGTCTTGTACTAGTTGAATATCCTGCCGGTTTAGTTATATATTGATATATACCACTTGGAAGCCTATAATTAATTGTTCGATAGTAATATTGTCTAACATTTTCATTTGTTGGATAATTTATTTCTCTTGCAACACATCTTTGGTAACCATTACAAACATGACTAGTAGTTCTTGCTTGTCTCAAATAACTTCCACGGCGGTAACTGTTACCAACATAATAATCATTGTAAACGTTATTTCTTATAGTTGTTGCCAATTCCATATTATAAATTCCATATATATCTTCTTCAAAATC
>CAYXLG010000009.1:18355-22616 GCA_964465805.1 uncultured Muribaculaceae bacterium | reverse complement strand
CCGTCTGCTCCACGTCCACCAACACAAGTATGCGGACTACCATATTTACAATCATCCCAATCTCTATCAGCATCACGACAACATGTTATTCCATGAACATTATAGTCACAATAATAATCACAATTTTTACTGCCAGATCTAACAGCGGCATTTCTAGAAAGATCTAGTACTTCTTGTTTTTTATATTCATCCCATAATCCAGGAAGTCTTCGATCGACAGAATCATAATCTCTTTGGAATTGTTCATATTTAATTTTCTTTATATCACTAGTTGTTCGACACTCACTCATTCCCTCAAATTTAATAGGTGCCCAAGAATTAGAACTCTCTGTTCCAACTGTGAAATGATGACCTGCTTGAACATTAAATCCACTTCGAGGCAACTGATAATTTACTTCTTCACGGCAATAATAATCACAATATCTATTACTCCACTCATAATAATGAGTTCTTATATTAGAGCGATTTGCCTGACGACTTTGAAAAATACAATCCCAATCTTCCATATCTTTAACCGAACCTTTTGTTTTATTAAAACAATTATCAGGACATGAAATATCTAATTTCCAACGACAACTATTTTCTGGAGGTGGAGGAGTATAACACTTACTCCTAAACAACGGATCGGTCGATGGCAATACATGACAACAAGCTGGTAAATGATTATATTTCAAATTACCTGTTTCGTAAAGTTCTTTACAGCACTTTTGATAATTTGAATTATTTACTCCGTTACCCTTAATCAAGTCCATACAGCATAATGGTAAATCATCATTTGTAATTTTATCAGGAGCTGGGCAAAAAAGTTCATCAAACCAAACGTGACCAGCCGCCACACCATTCGATGTTAATATTTCAGATGCAAAATTAGAATACTTTAATGTAGGTTCAATCCAATGTTGAATTCCATATAATCCACCCTTAGATTTTGTAGCATAAATGGCTAAAGGAAAATCTTTATCAAATGCAGTAGGATTATTAAAATGAATCCCTCTATAGGTTTTTCCTGGTCGTATGAGATCAAAAAATCTATCAGAACCGGTATAATCAGCATCCTTTGCTTTAGATGAAGACATCATATGAGCCACTTCAGTAACTGTACCCGCATATTCAAGAGTCCATGATAAACTACCTCCGCGGTTACTTGTCAACCTAAAGAAAACAACCGGCTCAATCAATATTGCAATATTTTCGAAATGTTTTGGATTAGTTTTAAGTTTTTCACGTTCTTTGTAATAATCAAAACCTAACGGTGATAAAAAAGTAGGAATGAAAAAACTTTCAAGCATATTATCTTTTTTAGATGCCACTTTTAAAAAGTATGGCTTTAACACGTTAACATTAGCACCATTGTAATTAGGAAAGGCATTTCTTGTCAGTTTAACTATATTTGAACGCTTAGTATAATCACCAGATGTAAAAGCAAGAGTACTATTTAAATGTAATTTAACAATTTCATTTTTAGTATACATTGACGTATAATAATTTGTATTTTTTCTAGCCGCTAATTCGCTAAAAATAGTTTGATTGGCAGCATCATCGTGTTTAAAAAAATCAATACTTTTAGTACCTGGCCAACGATTACCCGTCCCGTCAACAATTGATACCCTTATCGCTTGAATACGATTACCAGAAGGATAAGGTGCAGTATTCCAACAATACATACCACCATTACAAGGTGAAAATGATGACGTTATTCCTCCACCGATGTTTGTTCCTCCGCCAACACCATCATCAGCCATTACTTCTGAAGTTCCTCCTATTAATAAAATAAATGCTATTAACATAATACCAAATTTTTGTTTCACGAAGCACCTCCTACTAAAATCTAAACTCTTTTTTTCTATCCAAAATAAATATACCTATAAAACCCAATATTATAATACTAGGTAATATATATATATAATATTTAACATAAAATTCAATAAACTTATTAAAATAATCATCTACCTCTTCAGGAGTTTCTTTTTCCTTGCCTTTTTGTTTTAGATGTTTTTCAATCTGTTCCTTAAATTCATCATATTTATAATTAACTTTTACCCACTTTTTACAAAGTACAAAATTAGATAAATCTTTACATAAAGGATCATTATAATATTTATTATAAGGTGGAAAAGTCACATATTTATTAGTTAATAAATTTTCCCTACATATATTCTTAACTGAATATACTTCATATCTTACATTTATTCCATCTTTATACCCACTTATTTTTATTTCATTTGGGTTAGATTGATTTTCATTATAATAATAGGTAACATTTTTTACTGTATCAATTATGTATACATCTGGATGCAAATTACTTATAATAACTGAGAATTCAACAGAATTATTTTTTTCTACATAATCTGTACTTATAGTTATATTAGAAGCAATGGCATTTAACCTTGCTTTTTCTTTATAATCACATGTATATATTTCTTCAGCTTTTATACTGAATGGGAATAATATGATTAAAAATAACAGAATGTTAAATAAATAAGTTTTTTTCATCATAACATCCTCCCATGATATAATTATAACATAGTTTTTACGTTTTTCCATATTTTAGCAATCGCTTTACACTATTTCAATTTATATATATATTGCATATCTCTAACATTAAAATTAATAAATATTTTGTCAGCTTTTTCAAGTTCTCGAGCAACCTCTATATAATAGTTAGTAGTTTTTTTAACTTTTTGAGATTTAACTTCTTTTAGCTCTAATGTGTTTTGTCTCATTTGACCATTTATTTCATAATTGATTGTGGCAAACATATTCATAAATTCAAAAACATCAACAATTGGAATTATCGCTAATTCATTATCCCAATTAATACTACCATTTAAATACATTATAGTTTTGTCATGTACATTAAAAATGTCGGGTTTAATATATTCGTATGAATCATAACATTCTTGACTATTGACACAAAAATTATAATCTAACTTATGTTGTCTAGCAATATTAAAATCATTAAATTTAATGGTTGTTTTCCCCAAAATACTATTTTCAAAAAATATTTCATCACCTAAATTATAATTAGTAGTCTTAATAACTTTATCTAAATACCTTGGTTTAAGATTTATTCTAACGTACTTTGGTGTCCAATTGCCTTTACTAAATCCAAAATTATCTAAATATCTAAATTGTAAATCACTTTCTTCTAAATATCTATCAGGAACCTCATATATTAATAAATACCTTGTAAATTGATTAGGTATATTATCATTACTATAAACATTTCCAACATCTGGTACTAATTCATTGATTCCAAATTGATGATAATAAATCTTGTCATTCAGTAGCAATTGTACCCTAGCAATATCTAACTTCTTTTTTTGAACACCGTGTTTTCTTAAATTGATTTCTACAACAACAAAGGACATATCCTTACGACTAGTTTCTTTATTTTGAATATTTTTTTTAGTTATAAAACTACGATTAATTTTTACTGTGAAATCTTGAGTAACAAATGCTACATTTTCATTATAAACCTTATTATAAATGTTTTGATTAAAATAAACAACAAAAAACGTAATACCGGTTATCAACAAAAAGGCAATGTTAATTAAAAATCTATTTTCAACATAAACATATCTTGAAAATCTTAACCTTCTTCTTATATTTCGATGCGCTTTATTAGTATCAACAGTTATTTCAAATTCAAACTCTTCATCATCAGTTTCTTCTATTTCTATTTCTGCTAAATCTTGACCAAAATTAAATTTTTTAATATCAAAACCAGTTGCATACACAAAGACTTTTACAAGAGTAAATAACTGCCCTACAATAGCAATCATTATAAAATCACGAGCTAACCTTACAGTTCTTATGTGAATAGCATGTTGCATTAATTCTTTAACTATTGAAGATGTATAACTTAAAGCGAAAAGACAAAAGATGTATACAATAATGTTAATTATATAAAACAAAAATGGTTTCTTCTTTAAAACAAAAACCCACAATACGATAATAGAAATCAAAATAATTAAAACCGGGGTTACATAAACATAAAAATTAAATAATGTATCATGTGCGGTTGGATCTACATTTAAAGTGGTTGACCCTAAATATTCACTAAAAAAAGAAACAATTAAAGTTGTACGGTATATTAAAAAGGCAATTAATAACGACATAATAAAATGGATGTTTTTAAACTGCTTGATAAAAAACGCATACGGCTTTCTTAAAATCATTTAATACACCTCGATCCCCTATTTTCTATATATAGTATATCTTAAAAACATTAAAAAAAAAAGAATATTTTACACTTTTC
>CAYXLG010000009.1:15340-18255 GCA_964465805.1 uncultured Muribaculaceae bacterium | reverse complement strand
ACCTCTATTATTAGTAATTATTGATACATTTCCTATCCAATTTGAACCCGGTATTCTACCTTCACCTTTCTCACCCGGGAATGGATTAGTTAATGAAATCGGTCTAAACATAACATTTAATTTTTCGTATTTATTACAGTTTTCATTACAATCTTCCATAAAATCATTATTTACTAAATATTCACACTTATAAATATTAGAACAATTATAATAATCACGAGTAAGGTATGGAAATGCCAACTTTTCAAATACATATTTATCAAATTTATTATCTTTTCCAAATGTTGTATATCTTAAAGATATTTCATATCGACCTGGTAATCTCGAATAGTGAACTGGTAAATTTGAGTATCCTACATCTATATATTCACCATTTGCAGGCTTTTTATGATAAGAATACCCTTGGGGTTTCGAAACATATCGATATATATCATCATCCAAACTATATAAATAAGTTTTTTGAACCTCATATTTTTTGTTATCATTAACTGGGTATTCCTGTTTATTAGTTTCACAGTGATAAAAATCATTATTACAATCTGCCCTGTTAATAAGTTCTTCTGAATAAGACATCTCAACATTATATTTATCACCAGAATAATAAGTTGTAGCTGTATTATTAGCTGTTAATCTACTTTTTAAAACCCCACCAGGTTTTACTCCAAAATAGAATCCATATTTGTCTTCCTCATATTGTAATTCTACTTTTGGTTGAAATTCTTTATAATTCCTATTCCAAGTATTACATTCGAGAATCCAGTCGAGTAATTGTTTTCTATAATCTAACGCACTTTCATAAGCGCTTTCAGCAGAAGGGGTTCCACTACTTGGTGCACCACTATCACTACACCATTTAGACTCTGTTGCTGTATAATCACCTTTTGTAACAGTAGGTGGCGTATAATAATATGATTTATAAGAACCTTTCTCGCACCCTCCACCACAAATTCCATTTCCATCTGGACACGGATATGTCGGATACCATTTATCACAAGTCCAGTTACAGTCCTTTTGGGTAGATTTGATAGCTTTCCCCCTTGATATATCTCTAACCTTTTCTGTTTGCCATTTGTTGTATGTTGATATAACTTTTTCATCAGCTTTCTTAAAATCGATAGCAAACTGTTTATGATTTATTACTGTATAATCACTATTACCTTTTGTACGACAATCAATATAACCGGTAAATCTTATTGGAGACCAATTAGAACTGTTCGCGGTGCCGCCAACTGTAAAATGATGACCAGCTTCAACAACAAACCCATTCCCCGGTAGTTGATAACTTACTTCTTCGCGACAAAACACTTGACAGTATCTATTATCTACTTCAGTCCATTTATAATGATTTTTTACTTTTTCAAGACTTGATTTTGGACTATTAAATATACATTTCCATTCTTGCATATTGTTATTTTGTCCTATATCTTTAATATACCCCTCAGTTTTACCAAAGCAGTTATCAGGACATTGTGCATCAAATTTATAAGTACATTTTTCTGGTATTATTGGTGCTTCACAATTATCTTTATACAACGAACCATTTTTAAAACCAGGAATTTTAACTGCTAAATCCTCACAACAATAATATTTGCCTTTTATTAAATAGGCCTTAATATCAATCTTATTATCCTTCAAGTAATGCTTTTCATATAATTCTTTACAACAAATAGTAGGGTTAGCTTTAGCAAATTCTAAATTATTACAATCCTGAGGACTAGCCCAAACATGTCCAGCTGCTGTACCGTTAGTTGTTAAAATTTCAGCGCTTAAGTTCTTATTTGTATCTGCTACCCATTTAGTTATACCTTGTAAGCCACCTAAGGATGTATCCGCATCAACATATATCATCGTTGGAATTTGTCTTCTAAACAAATGACTTCTATTAGCTGAGTAACTAAATTTAGGCATTCCAGGAACCGCTTTTGAAGTTCCGCCTAAAAACAAATCATAAACACCAACATCAGTTCCTGGCTGTTTAACATTAGTCATTAAATTTACAACTTCAGTAGCTGTTCCAACAAATTCAAAAACCCATGTACTAATCTTAGTAACCCTAACATAAATTATTGGTTCTATTAATAAATAATGATTTTTAATTTGCTCAGCAGTATAATTATCTGGATTATATCCAATCGGAGTAAGATATTTAGCTTTATAAAAATCTTTTTTTTCTTGTGGTGCCTCTAAAGAAGATAAATCCAAAAAATAACTTTTTAAATGTTTACCAACTTTATTAAATACAGCTGGAAAAACATACTTATCACCAAAGCATTGAATATTATACCCTTTTTTTCTACTACCACCGTTTAATTTTAAAGCTTCATTTTTAGTATACTTATTTCCATATTGATACATAGTTCTACTAGCTAAAGCATTAACTGCATTCTTTTCCGTTGCAGTTACACATCTAGCATAATCAATACTTGTTGTTGTTCCTGTTTTCGAATCAACAATTCGCTTACCACTATCTTTATCAACTATTGAAACTCTAATACCTTCAATATAATCATTAGCACCAGATCTTACAGAATGGCTCCAGCATAAAGAGCCAGGTACTTTTGCATTACAAGGCTTAGCAACATCTTTATCACCTTCCCCAATACTAGAACCAGCATATACTCCTGTTGATAAAACTAATAATGATAAAATAATAACTGGTATAAAATTCAACCTTTTTATCATCTTTTCCTCCTACTAAAATCCAAATTATTTTTATATATCCCACTATTTTTTATAATTAACTTTTAACTATTTCTACATAATATATGATTAGGTGTTTTTTACCATGTATTCGTTTTAATATAATTGTAACATAATTTTTATGCTTTTCAACATTGTGTTATCGCTTTTAGCACTATAAAGGCTGTTACTTTACATATTACAACTTACATACAGATGATTTTTCACATAAATAG
>CAYXLG010000009.1:0-15240 GCA_964465805.1 uncultured Muribaculaceae bacterium | reverse complement strand
ATATATCTTGATTTAAATAAATCAGTTTCCTCAATTTCACTTTCAGTTATATGCTCTAATTCTGGAAGTTCATCCAAACTTTTAATTCCAAATATATCTAAAAATTTATCCGTTGTTTCGTATAAAAATGGACGTCCAGGTAAATCAGATCGACCAACTTCGCAAATCAAATCTTTAGCTTGAAGTTTTCTAATCATATGACTACTACCAACACCTCTAATCTCATCAACCGCACTTCTAGTAACCGGTTGATTATATGCTACAATAGCTAAAACTTCTAAAGCAGCTGTTGTCAAAGGTTTGCTTTCTTCTATTTCAACTAATTTTTCATAAAAAACATTATACTTACTTTTGGTTACTATTTTATAGACATCACCATATTTTTCCAACTGTATACCTCGGTTAACCGCTTGATAGTTTTCTGATAATTGATTAGTTAAATTTTCAACTTCTTCTTTATTAATTTCTAATATTGTTGCTATTTCTTCACATTGTAAACCATCATTACCACATAAAAACAATAATCCTTCTAATGCCGCCAGCAAGTTCATCTAATCACTTCCTCTTAATGATAAATATATTTTTTGAAAATTGTGTTCCTGCGTAATATTTAAGTATTGTTTTTTTGATAATTCTAAAATCGATAAAAAAGTAACAATAATATATTCACGATTATATTCTTCAAACAATTCAGTAAACTCAACCTTCTTTTTAATACTTAAAATGTTTTTGATTTCATTATTTCTATTGGATACAGAATATTCTTTTTGTGTTATTTTGGTTTTTAGAGGTTTTTCATCTTCAAGACGTTCAAAAAAAAGATTAAAAGCATTTATTAAATCGTCTACACTAACATCCAATGGCGTTTCTTGAAACGTTTCGCACATAAACGGCTTTAAATCACTAGGCTCCTTACTATGCATTAAACGTCTGTTTTCCTCTAATTCCTTTAATTTACTAGTAACATCTTTATATTGTTTATATAAAATTAATTTATTAATTAATTGTGTACGTGGATCTTCTTCATATTCATCATCTTCTGGATTTTTATTATTTGGCAACAAGATCGATGATTTCATTTCAATCAATTCAGCAGCCATTACTAAATATTCACTTGCAATATTTAAATTTAGTTTTTCCAGTTCATTAATATAATTTAAATACTGATTAGCAATTTCATCAATACTTATTTCAAATATATCAATATCATTTTGTTTAATCAAATGAAGAAGAAGATCTAAAGGACCCTCAAAATCGTCAATATTTATTGTATAATTCATTTTAGCACATCCATTTTATTATTTTAATGAAAATAATTTATCAATAAAAGTTGATATTTGTGGTAAAAAACTAATCCACAAAAAGATAATAAGCGCAATCAGCAAATATATTTTAGTTTCTTTGGATAATTTAGGAATACGAATTTTCATAAAATCAACCTCTCTTTATTTCATCTACATAAATAATAACATAAAATCATTATTTATACAATAATTTATAGCACTTATCCTTTTGATATAGCACCTCCCGCAACATACCCCGTAGCAAGCGCGATAGTAATGTTATAACCACCTGTTGGACCGTGTACATCTAATAATTCCCCAACAAAATAAATACTTGGATTAATAGTTGATTCCATTGATCTCTGATTAATAAACTTAATATCAACGCCACCGCCAGTAATAACACTTTTTTCAATTGAGAAGTTGTTTGTAATAAATAATTTAAAATTGACAATATTAGAAATCAATAATCTTTTCGACTTATTAGAAATAATTGCAATTTTGTCACTACCATCTATTTTGCTTGCATTAATAATGTAATCTGCTAAACGGGATGGCAACAATTTTCTAACAAAACTTTTTATTTCCTTCTTTTGGTTACACAAACTAAGCAATTCAAAAAGACTTTCCTCTGTCTGCTCAGGTAAGAAATTGATATTAATTGAAACATCATCATTATTTTTAAATTCATGATATATGTATTCACTTATTTGAAACACGACCGGACCACTAATACCATTATGAGTAAATAATATCGAGCCCCTTTTAACAATATTATTTAACTTTATAAGCACATCATCAATGGTAATTTTTGAGTTAATATTAAAGATGATTGTGATGGATAAAGTTTTGACATAGGTTGATCTAATTTTTTTGCTAATTTATAACCAATACCAGTTGAACCTGTTTTTGGAAAACTCCTAGAGCCAGTTGCCACTATAATATTTTTTGTTTTAAAACAATTTTGATTAACAATAATTAAGTAACCATTATCACTTTGATTAATATCAGTTACCAAACAATTATATTTTATTTCTACATTATATTTTTCTAATTCCTTATATAAAGCATTAACAATTGACGAGGAATTATCATCACTAGGAAACACTCGATCATTATCTTCAATTTTTAAATACACGCCTAATTTAGTAAAATAATCATATATTTCTTTAGGGCCAAACGTATTTAATGAATATTTTAAAAATGTTCGATTAACATAAATCTCTTTTAAAAAATCATCAACACTTTTTAAATTAGTAACATTGCAACGACCACCACCGGTAATTAATAACTTTTTACCTAACCTACTATTTCTTTCTAATAATAATACTCTATTATTATTTCTTGCTGCAACAATCGAAGCCATCATACCAGCTGGTCCAGCTCCAATAACTATAACATCATACATTGTATCACCATAAACATAATATCATTTATAAAAAAAATTAACAATAACAAAAAGTATGTATAAACACACACTTTAATGGTTTTTTCTAAGTTTTTTATAAATTTCCATAACAAATAAAATAGGTAAGGATATTAAGAATACATATTTGATATGAGCAAATGGAATTGGAACAATTTTCAACAATTTGCTAAGTGGGGTTTCAGTTACAATAATATGTAATATCAATGTTGAAGCAATACCTATATAAATTAAAGGATTGCTTTTAACCGGCATTTTAAATATTGATGTTTTTTCACTTCGACAATTAAAAACATGAACATTTTGGATAAATACCATTAAAAGTAAGATATAGCTACGTGCCAAATGTATTTCTAAATTTAAATGATTAATTAAATAATACCAAACAACAAAAACAATAATACCAATCACCATAGATGCTAAAATAGTTTGCTCCATTAAACTTTTATTAAAAATTTTTTCATTAGGAGACCTTGGTGATTCATCCATAATCCCTTTTTCAGCTTTCTCAAATGATAAGGCCATATCTTGAATGCCGTCCGTTACTAAGTTAAGCCATAATAATTGGACTGCAACAAGCGGAATTGGTAAATCAAATAAAATTGATAAAACAACAAATAAAGCTTCAGCAATACCACAAGATAATAACATATAAATAACTTTTCTTACATTACTATAAGCCACTCTTCCTTCCTCAATCCCAGATACAATTGATAAAAAGTTATCATCTGCAATAATCATCGCACCAGTTTCTTTGGCAACATCAGTTCCACTACCAATAGCAATACCAATGTTTGCCGCTTTCATCGCTGGTGCATCGTTGACACCATCACCAGTAACAGCTATAAATTCCCCCATTCTTTTATAAGATTCAACTATTTCTAATTTTTGAAGTGGAGTAACTCTTGTAAAAACTTTTTTATCTTTAACATACTTATCAAATTCAGATTGCCCTTTTCGGAAATATACTTCGATGTCACTACCGTTAGCCACTTGAGCATAATCATTAACTATTCCCAATTCTTGCGCGATTGCAAACGCTGTAAGTGGATGGTCACCAGTAATCATAACCACTTTAATACCAGCATCATGACATTTTTCAATTGATGATATAGCTTCTTTACGAATAGGGTCAATAAAACCAACTAATCCTATTAAAGTTAATGAGGGTACATTTTCTTCTTCATATCCTTCTTGAATAACAAAGTTTTCTTTTATCCCTTTTGCTAGCGCAATAACGCGATATCCTTGACTTGCCAAATTTTCATTTTGTTGTTTTATTTTTTCAGCATCTATTTTGACTTGCTTTTTATTAACTTCCATTGTTTCACAAAAAGAAATAACTTTTTCTACAGACCCCTTTACTGTACAATAAACATTATCATTTTCTTTGTAAAAAACAGCCGAATATTTATTTTCAGATTCATAAGGTATTTCACCAACAATATTGTTTCTTAAATTTTCATCAACTTGTAATTTGTAAGCTAGTGCTAAAAAAGCGACATCAATCGAATCTCCATAATTTTTCCATCCATCATTTTCTTTTGTCAATCTTGCTTCATTATTTAAGAGTCCTAATTCAGCAATATTTTTAGCGATATTTATATCTACATCATCACTAACAGATACAACTTTACCATCATCGTTATAACCAACACCTTCAACTTTAAAAACATTATCATCTGGTAAAACAATTATTTTAGCTGTTTGCTCATTCAAGGTTAGAGTCCCTGTTTTATCACTAGCAATAACAGTACAGCTACCTAAGGTTTCAACCGAATTTAATTTTTTAACAATTACATTTTTTTGGGCCATTCTTCTAGAAGCAATAGATAAAGACAATGTTAGCGCAAAAGGGAGTCCTTCTGGGATTGCTGATACTGATAACGCAACCACCGTAAAGAAAATTTCCCTTGCCACATAACCCTTATAATATAAAACAATTGCAATAAACACAGCCACAATAGTTGTAACAATACCAATTTGCTTTGTAAACTTTTCCATTCTTATAATCAAAGGTGTTTGGGTTTCATCAGATAAAAGAACAGATGATGCTATTTTACCGATTTCAGTGTTTTGGCCTGTAGCAGTAACAACACCATGACCACGACCACTGATAACAGAACATCCTGCATAAGCCATATTTTCACGATCAGCAATACCTAATTCTTCAATAATTTGATGACTAATTTTTTCAGAAGCTAATGACTCACCAGTTAACACCGACTCATCAATTGATAAATTATAACAATCAATTATTCTCAAATCTGCAGATATTTTTGTACCAGGTTCGATAACTACAACATCTCCGACAACTAAATTTTCTGAATCTATTTCTTGCTCTATTCCATCTCTTAATACCTTAGCGCTAACCTTTATTAAATTTTGAAGACTCTCAGCACTTTTATTTGCACGCCATTCTTGATAAGTACCTAATAATGCATCAGATAAAATCACCATCAAAATAAAAAGAGCATCAATTATTTCGCCGATAATAAATGATAATATAACTGTAATTATTAAAATATAAATAATAGGATTAATTAACTGTTCCAAAAAAATTCTAAAAATTGTTTTAGTTTTAGCTTTTGGAAAAATATTTTTACCATGTTCTTTTAATCGTTTAACGGCCTCTTCATTTATTAATCCCATTTCCTCATTAGTTTCAAAAAAAGATAAAACCTCATCTTTATCTTCTTTATACCATAATCTTTCTTTTACCATTTTGATTCTCCTATCCACAATAAAATTATATCACTTTTTTGCACTAAACATCAATTTTTTTATATATACTTTACAAAAACTTTCGAATAAAGAAACCACCAACATTTAAATAACTTATTTCTGAATTTTTTCGTTTCAATTCTTAATTGTAACATTTATAGACGTTGTAAAAAAATGGATGAAATTTTCATTATCACCCATTCTTAATAACTAATTTATCATCGATTTTGGTTTTCACCAGCCTATTTAATAACAAATCTATTCATTTGATTTTTCTTCCTCTATTAACTTTGTATAGGCAACTTTTCCAACTAAAGTTTTAGGTAAATAATCACGATATTCAAAAGCATATGGCATTGAGTATTTAGCAATGTTCTTTTCACAATGTTCATAAATACTTTTTTTAACTTTTTCTGTTGGTTTTACTCCGTTTTTCAAAACAACAAAAGCTTTTGCAACTTGAACTTTATATGGATGGTCTATTCCAATAACAGTTGACATCAATACATCTGGATGACTATCTATAACATTTTCAATATGTTGAGGATATATATTATATCCAGAAGAAACAATCATTCTTTTAATACGCTGTTTAAAATAAATCCAACCATCTTCGTCCATACATCCCAAATCGCCTGTATGTAACCACACTAATCCATCTTCATGAAGTTGTAAAGTATGCGCGGTTTCTTTTGGTTC
This sequence comes from uncultured Muribaculaceae bacterium, assembly GCA_964465805.1. Lineage (GTDB taxonomy): Bacteria > Bacillota_I > Bacilli_A > RF39 > UBA660 > DUPI01. The sequence continues at coordinate 9,108 of CAYXLG010000009.1, read as the reverse complement.
TTTTAAATACTCCAACATAACAGTTGGACCTGACAAACATATTTCCCCATCAATACCATAATCAACTTCTGTGTGAGTATTAAGTTTTACAATTTTATAATACGTATCTGGGTAAGGAATACCAATACTACCTTCACGGTATTCACTTTGTGGATTTAAACAAGTACCAGTAACACATTCTGTTAAACCATATCCCTCACGAACTTGGACTTTAGCATTGTGTTCTTTTAAAAAAACATCTATTTTCTTTTTCAAACTAACCGATAGCGAATCTCCACCTGATATTACAACTTTTAAAAATGATAAATCAACATTTTTCATTCGTTTGTTTTTAAGTAATGCTTCATACAAAGTTGGTACTCCTGCAATAATATTAGGTTTGTACTTTTTTAATAATTTATCAAACTTTTTAGCACTAAACTGCGGTTGTAAAATTACAACTCCACCTAAATACATCACAGTATGAATACATATTCCAAGTCCGAAGCCATGAAATATAGGCATAATTGCTAAAATTGAATCACCAGGCACTAATCCACCACAAGCTACAATACCTTGTGCTGCTAATGCGTTAAAATTTAAATTTGATAAAACAATTCCTTTGGGTTTCCCAGTAGTTCCACCACTATATAAAATAACTGCTACATCATCACCTTTTAAATTAGCATTATAATTTTGTGAATAATCTTTACCCTCATTAATGAAATCTTTCCAATATATTATATTTTTATTTGATTCTGGTCGTTTAACTTTTCTTCCCTTAGTTAAAAAATAACCAATACCAACTGGAAAAGGCATTGAATCTTTTACTGAAACAACAATTGTTTTTTGAATCTTTGTTTCATCAATAATTTTTGAAATTTTTTCCCATGCAATATCAATAGTTACTAGTGCAACACTATCAGAAACAGTTAAATAATATTTTATTTCATTTTCACTAGATAATGGATGCACCATATTAACAACCGCACCAATCATGTTAATAGCGTAAAAAGCAATAACACCCTCCGGAGTATTAGGCATGCAAATTGTTACTACATCTTTTTCTTTGATTCCAATTGTCTTAAATGCCTTCGCACATTCATTTATTTTTTCAATAAATTCCTTATATGTTTTTTTAACACCAAAATAATCATAAGCTATTAAAGTCGGATGCTTTTGGGCTGTATCCAAAATAGCATTATATAATGATGTATCTTTATATTCTAAATGTTTTGGCATAGCACCATAAGAATTATACCAAGGTGTTTTAACCAAATTTTCATTACTTGTTTTTGTTTTCATATTCTACCATCCTGTTCACTGCCTCATCTAATAATTTAGGGTTTTCAATTATATACTTAATTAATTTAAATGATTTGGCAAAATAAAATCCATCACCAATACGTTCATCAAGTGTAACCCCAATTTCAACAATGTTTCTTTTATTTGTTTTACCTTTATCATCAATAAAATTATATTCTCTTACTTCACCAATGGTTACTAATAGTGAGTTTGTTCCATAATTATTTAAATGATGATAACAAGGATTTGACTTAATACTTCCCAAATTAGAAATTAAGACTGTTGTATAGTTCGGATCTCCATCTGTTATAAATTTAGGAACCAATCCATAATAATCAAGTTTCCTAAAAATCCACATAATCATTGACAATAACCACCTAGGAAATTTAGTTATAAAAGTCAAAGTGCTATCTATGGAATTACCACCTTCTTTTCGAACTTTTGCAACATCTTTATATATTTTTTTAGAAATGTCATCAAGATTCATATTTTCATCAACCTTTAAAACTAACAATCTTTCTTCAGCGTTGTCAGAAAATTTATTTTTAGCAACAAAAGAAATTGTTATATCATCTCTTTGATACATTCTTTTACCAGCCACAAATCTATTCAAGATTGGCCTATTATAAATTGTTTTAGATATAGCAGTTACAAAAGCATGAAAAATAGTAATTTTATAATCTTCTATGTTTTTATTCTTTTCTTCTAAAAATTTCAACAATTCAGTAACATCAATCGAATCTTGTAAATATACTTCTGCTTCTGTTCTATTAGGCATTAAATAAGGCATAATACCATGTATTGAATCTTCTGGCTTTATATACTTTCCGTCTCGTCGATCTTTACTCATATGCTTACTCCCTTCGTTATTCATTACTATATTAATTTTATCACATTATATTAAAAATTAAAATAAATTTGACATTTTTAAAAAATCATATATAATAACCGGCAAAGAGGTGAATTATAATGAAAAACTCATTAATTATTTATATTGCACCATATATGATTGCGAGCGGCGCTACATCATATGTCTTTGCAAAAATGAACGAGAAAAAAATAATTGCTAACTTTAATAAAATTAAAGTTGGAAAACGTAATTTTAAAAAAGACAGCACTAAAATACCAGAAGAATTAAAAGAGTTAGTAAAAACGATTGAAAAAAAGGTAGATAAAGAAAACTTGAATAATTTATATAATAATTTAAAAAGTGTTAAAGTAAATAGAAATTTCAAAATGCTTTTGCTGGCAATAAGCGGAAAATATAACACTGAAAAAAACACTTTAGAATATTCAATTAATAGTTCAATCGAACACGAGTTTCTTCACTTAGCTAGTTCTCATTATGATGAAAAAACAATATTAAGCAAAGCGGTTTCGTTAATTACTCTAAAATTTTAACTTGCGGTAAGGCTATTAATGAAGGCTTTACTGATTTAATGACGCGAAAACTATTCAATAAAAAAACAAGGTTTTATGATGAAGAAGTTAGAATTGCTAAATTCTTAGAATTATTAATTGGTTCAAAAAAATTAGAAAAATACTATTTCACTAATGATTTCATTCAAGTTGTTAAAAATTTAAATAAATTTATGTCCACCGAAGAGGCAATTAAATTAATTACTACTTTTGACTTAGGATTTGATTTAAAGAGACAAGGTAATCCAGCTTATAAAATTATATATACTAATCTCGAATTAAAAATTTCAGATATTTTTGAAAAAAATAACAAAAGTTTATTAAAACAAGTTGATTATCTTAAATTACTAAGTGAATCACCTATTACTAGCACTATTCAAAAAATTAAAAAATAATTAAAAAAACAAGCTTATGCTTGTTTTTTTACTAATCTCTTATTTTAATATGAACATCTCTTAATTGTTGTTCAGTAACAGTTGATGGTGCATTCATCATTAAATCTTGAGCATTGCTATTCATCGGAAATAATACTACTTCTCTAATGTTTGGCTCATCTTTTAATAACATTATCATACGATCAATACCTGGTGCCATTCCCGCATGAGGTGGAACACCATATTGAAAGGCAGTATAGAGTGAAGCGAATTTATCTTTTAAGACATCTTCATCATAACCACCTATTTCAAAAGCTTTTCTCATAATATTTAAATCATGATTTCGAACTGCACCACTCGCAACCTCAACACCATTACATACAAAATCATATTGATAAGCTAGTATATCCTCAGGGTTTTTATTAATTAAACTGTCTAAACCACCTTGTGGCATTGAAAATGGGTTATGAGTAAATACATAAGCATCTTTCTCTTCATCCCATTCATACATTGGAAAATCATTAATAATACAAAATTCAAATTTATTTTTATCAATAAGTTCTAATTTATTACCTAATTCATCTCTTATTAAACCAGCAAATTTACTTGCCATTTTTTCTTTACAATCAGCTATAAAAAATAAAACTGAATTGGTTTTCATTGAACATTTATCAATTAATGATTCACGCTCAGTATCAGATAAAAATTTATCAATTGGTCCTTTTAAAGTTCCATCAAATTCTAATGTAATATATCCAATACCCGGCATTCCAATTGAAGTTGCATAATCAACCAATTCATTAAACCAAGAGTTTGATTTATCACCAATATCATGTACGACAATTCCGCGAACTGTTGCACCAATAAATGGTTTAAAGCTTGTATTAACAAATTCTTCAGTTAAATCTATTATTTCTAATGGGTTTCTTAAGTCTGGCTTATCCGTTCCATATTTTAATATACTTTCTTTATATGGAATTCTTATAAACGGTTTTGCTGTTACTTCTTTTTTTCCAAATTTATTGAAAATGTCATAAAAAATTTCTTCACCAATTTCTAAGACATCTTCTTGTTCAACAAAAGCCATTTCTAAATCTAATTGATAAAATTCACCTGGCGTTCTATCACTTCTTCCATCCTCATCCCTAAAACAAGGTGCGATTTGAAAATATTTATCAAAACCAGATACCATTATTAATTGTTTAAATATTTGTGGTGCTTGTGGTAAAGCATAAAATTTACCTTTATGTTTTCTTGATGGAACTATAAAATCCCTTGCGCCCTCTGGAGAAGATGCTGTTAATATTGGAGTTTGAAATTCAATAAAACCTAATTCATCCATTTTTTCCCTTATATATTTTATAACTTCTGATCTAAATAAAATATTGTCTTTAACTTCTTGGTTTCTCAAATCTAAATAACGATGTTTTAATCTAACCATTTCACCATTTGCTTTAGATGTAATTATTTCAAATGGCAATTCATTTTTAGACTTACTTAATAACTGTAGTGTTTCTACTAATAATTCAACAGTACCAGTAGCTATATTTTGGTTTATAGTATCATCATCTCTTTTTCTAATAATACCTTCAACGCTTATAACGCTTTCTCTAGTAATTCCATCAAAAATACTGTTTTCATTACTAACTAATTGCACCGTTCCATACATATCCCTTAAATCTAAAAATAGAACACCACCGTGGTCTCGTATGTTTTCAACCCAACCAGAAACTTTGATTTTTTTTCCTATTAAATCTTCTGTAACTTTACCGCAATAAATGTCGCGATATTTATTTTTTTTCACTTTCTTTCCTCCTGTTTTCTAATTCTTCTTTTATTATTTCTAATGTAACCTTTGGATTAGCTTGTCGATTAGTTTTAGCCATAACTTTTCCAATAAAGAAGTTTGCTACATAATCCTTTCCTTCTAGATATTGTTGTAAAACATCATCATTTTCATGAATTGCTTCGATAACAAATGGTCTTAATGTATCTACATCATCGATTTGTTTTAATCCTTGTTCTTTAATAATTTCAAGTGGATTTTTCCTTATATCCATTGCTTTATATAATATTTTTTTGGCATGATTTTGGGATAATTCATCCTTTTCAACAAGTTTGATAACACCACTTAACATTTTCGGTGTAATAAAAAATTCTTCTAATTCCATTTTTAATTTATTTAACGAACCTAAAACAACAGTAATAATCCAGTTCGCACTTATTTTAGGATCTACATTATAACATAATACCTCATTATAATAATCTGATATGTTTTTTTCTTTAGCAAGGATTGTTGCATCATATGATGACAATTCATATTCACTTATATACTTATTTATCCTGTCAAATTCTAACATAGGTATTTCTTGTTTTATTGATTCAATATAATCATTAGTTAATTTTACTGGTGGCATGTTTGGGTCAATATAATATTTATAATCAATTGCGTCAACTTTTTCGCGCATAGTATGGGTTTTTCCATCCTCATCACTAAAGCGTCTAGTTTCTTGAACTACTTCGCCACCACTTTCAAGAATCGATGTTTGTCTTTTTATTTCATATTCAATTGAATCTTTTACGGTCGTAAAAGCGTTTATATTTTTCATTTCTATTTTAGTTCCAAATTCTTTATCAGTATCTTTCATTAATGAGATATTAACATCACATCGCATTTGACCTTTTTTTGAATCAGCCTCTGATACACCACAATATAAAAATACCGTTCTTAACGCTTCCAAGAAAGCTACTGCTTCTTCCGCACTATGAAGACATGGTTCAGTTACAATTTCAATTAACGGAACACCACTACGATTATAATCTAATAATGAGAAATTTGGAAAATGCTCTAAACTGGCGGTATCTTCTTCTAAGTGTAATTGGTGAATATCTACTCTTTTTATATCTTCACCAACTCTAATCATTAAATGACCATTTCTTCCCATTGGCTTTGTTACTTGAGTAATTTGGTATCCCTTTGGCAAATCGGGATAAAAATAATTTTTACGATCAAAAATAACTTCATCAGGAACTTTACAATTAAGCGCTAAAGCGGTTTTTAAAGCTTTATGAACAGCTTCTTTATTAGGATAAGGTAATATCCCAGGAAGCCCCAAATCAACGGGCACAACATTATCATTTGGCTTATCAGAAAATGTATTTCTAGCATTAGAAAAGTTTTTAGAATTTGTCATAAGTTGACAATGAACTTCTAAACCAATAACAACTTTATACATTCTCATCACCATCCATTTCCAATAAAACTTCTTCAATTTTATATGCAATATTTAATAACAAATCATCTTTAAATGCAGGTCCTGTAATATTAATAGCAATTGGCATATTATTAACAAATCCACTTGGAATAGTTATACTTGGATAACCGCCAAAATTGGCAAGTGCTAAATAATTTTCTAATATTAATTGATTTGATTTATTAATTTGTTCAAATTTAGGTGCAATAGAACCAGTTGCAGGTAATATTAAGCCATCATAACAATTAAATAATTCATTCATTTTTTCAACAATTACTCTTCTTAATCTACCAGCATTTAAAAAGATTTTTTCCTGATTTTCTTTTTGAAGAAAATAGCCACCCATTAACAACCTTCTTTTAACAATACTTGAAAACCCTTTTGTTCTAGCATCAATTATAATATCATTAATATTATCGCCAAGGCCTCTCTCACCAAAATGTATACCTGTTAAGTTTGCATTATTACTAGTAGCTTCAGCATATGAAATTATTTTATAAGTTGGTGCAATCGCTTTTAAAATTTCTTTATTAAAATCAACCTCTTCTACTATAAAACCTAATTCTTCACATTTTTTTATAGTTAATTGAAATGATTTTAATATTTCAATTAATTCATCATTATTTTCATCTTTATAATAATCAGGATTACATATATCTTTAAAATAAAATAATTTTTTACCTTTTATATCTCTATTTAATGTATCAATATAATCAATATTATCATCTTCTAACGTTGTCATATCATATTGGTCTTTTCCTTTTAAAATATTTGTTAAAATCGCACTATCTTTTACTGAATGAGTAAAATAACCAACATGATCAAGACTAGAAGCAACAGAAAATAAACCATATCTTGAAATACGTCCATAAGTTGGTTTAAAGCCAACAATACCACCATAAGCTGCTGGTTTTCTAACACATCCTCCAGTATCACTACCAATGGCAAAGGGTACTAGTCCACAAGCTACTGCAGCGGCACTACCAGCTGATGACCCACCCATTATTCTAGTTTCATCCCATGGATTTTTAACAGTGCCTAAATGACCGGTTGTTCCTGTATTATTAAGTCCTAATTCATCAATAATGGTTTTTCCAACAAGAACGGCACCAGCTTCTTGTAATTTTTTATAAACAGTTGCATCATATAATGGAACATAATTTTTTAGAATATCCGACGAACCGGTTGTTAAAATGTCAGAAGTAGAAATATTATCACTTAATACATATGGAATACCAGATATTAAGCTATCACTATCTTTTTTTAAGAAATCTTCAACAATTGTTTCAAAAATATTTGCTTTTTTATTACAAGCATTAGCATTTTCAACCGTTTTTAAAAATAAATCTTGTTCATTTATTTCTTTTAGTTTTTCTTGCAATTCAACTATAGTTTTTATATCTTTTTTCATTATTCCACCACCTTTGGCACTTTGACTTGATCAAGATATGAACTCTCAGTATTTTTTAAAATATCATATATATCTAGAGATTCAGCAGCAATATCTTCTCTTAATTGATTTTTATATGTTACAAAAGGAAAAGTCATTGGTTCATTATTTTTTATTTCATCTATATTAGTTATAACTTCTATTTCTTTTAAAATTAAATCTAATTCATTTTGCAAAATTTCATAATCTTCTTCATTCATATCAAACATTAAACTTCTCGCACATTTTTTCAATTCTTTTTTATCTATCATAGTTACCCCTCCTAATAAAAAAACGCCCTTAAATATAAGGACGTGATTACGTGGTACCACCTTAGTTTATAATTAAAATTAATTACCTCAAGTATTTAACGCATACATACGATATATTCTACTACTATTTCAAATATATAGCTCCATAGTGTTATTCATATTAGCTATTATATTGACTCCCACCAACGTCAACTCTCTTTGATATAGTTCTAATACTACTCGCTACTTCTCCGCATTTCGCAATGATTATAACACATTAAATTTTTAGTGTCAAATAAAAAAATGGTTTTCTCCCAAATGTACTACTTTATTAGTTCATTACAAATAATTTATTATTATTATAGTTTTATTCTAACTTCTTTGTAGTTTTTTTTATTACTCTGAATAAAATTAAAATAGGTGATAAACATGGTTAATATAATTATATTATGTATCACAAGCATGTTTACATATATAAGTAAAGAAATGGTTTATCCAATTTTACCTTTATACTTAACAACAAATTTAGCCATTACTCCTACTATTGTAGGATTAATAGAAGGTTTATCTAAAAGTCTATCCAGTATTATAAAATTTTATAGTGGATACTTTTCGGATAAAAAAAAACAACGTAAAGGATTGGTTGTAATCGGCTATTTTGGTGCTTTACTTCATAAATTTTTCTTGTTTTTTTCTAATAATTGGTTATGGGTTTTAATTGCAAAATTAGTTGAGAGATTTGGTAAAGCAATACTTATCGCCCCTAAAGACGCTATGATTGCAGAAAGCAATTTGAAAAATGGTAAAGCTTTTGGAATACAAAGAACTTTTGACAAACTAGGGGCAGTTATCGGAATAATAATATCATATTTTTTAATTGATAAATTATTTATAACCGACTATAAACAAGTATTTTTATTATCAACCATACCAGTAGGTATTGGTATTTCTCTTCTGGTATTTTTAAAACCAAATGAAGATAGAAAAAAAATAGATATTAATCTTAAAAATTTTAGCAAAGAAATTCAGTTATTTTTCTTAATTGTTTTTATATCTTCACTTGGAAATTCAACAAAATCATTTTTACTGTTAAAAGC
>CAYXLG010000008.1:0-35810 GCA_964465805.1 uncultured Muribaculaceae bacterium | reverse complement strand
GTTAAAGATATGAAAGAATAAACTGTTCCAGTAATAATAACATCTTTAATCGTAGAAACCATTGGAGTGCCAATTTGATATACTCCAAAAAACAAGGCAGGCCATAAAACAATTGAAAATAGCGCAAAATCTTTAAGATTCTTTTTTAATTTATTAAAATAGTTTATTTTATATTTAGTATCTTTAATATCATTTTCTATTCCTTCAATTTTGTTTTCTACCTCTAATATTTCTTTAGTATTAGTACCTTTATCTTTTTTAGTAATCTGACCATCATCATTAGTTATTATAACTTTATCTCCTACATACATATATTCTTTATTCATAATTTTACCTTCCTTATTATTTTTCCCTAACTTGATATCTTAATACTGTTTTTAATTTATCTCTATCTACTCGTCTCGCGTCAGATAAATATATTTCTCGGTGTACCAATGTTTTTATTTCTAAATTATTATCATTAATAAATTCTTTCATTTTCTTAAATGTCTCAGGTTCACTATCATAGTCCCCAATATGAAGCATTTGTACTGATAACCCATCTTCTATTTGATCGAAATAGACCTCGTTTAATAATGGATTAGACTTTTTCTTATTAACTATTTCGAAGGCTTTATTAACAACTTCTTCTGTAACAAAATCAGGTTGCTTTATCATAATAGTATATATAAGTTCAGTTTTATTTAAAATATCACTTTTTCTACCTTCCTCCGTTAAATCCCATAATCCTTCAATTGGGTACACTGTATATTCAAAATAACCAATCGGAGTAAATCCATTCTTAAGCATCATTCTTACTGCATAAGATAAAGTATATAAAGCTTCGATTCTTTTAGAAAAGTCTTCATTATTAGGGTTACCTCTACCCTTAATACAAAAATATTTACTTTTAGGAATATTAATTAAAGTTGGTTTTTCTTTTGGCAAGTAAATCTCTTTTTCTTCTTTTCTCCATTCGTATTTCATATGTTACCTTCTCTCCTAGATTTATTATATCAGAAAAAACCCAACTAAATAGTTAAGGCTTTTTAACAAGAATTTTTTTATTATTTTGTGTTAGTTCTTTTACTGCCTTTTCTAAAGAATTTGCTAATTTTTCTATATCTTCATTGCCTAAGTCAGTTAAGTTCATTAATTCTAAACATTCTAACATATTAGAATCCTTAATTCTATCATGCAATAAAATAATGTTTTGCATAAATGAAGAATCCTTTTTATATTCATTATATAAATAATTTCCTAAGATTGAACCCATTATATACCAGCTATGATAATAAAGATTAAAATTGTTTTTTTCAGTAAATTGGCTCATATATAATATGTTTTCTTTGTACAAATCATTATTACCATAAAATAGTTCATAACTACTTAAAGAAAGAATACCTAGTTTTTGAAAAAGTAAAAATGTTTTATATTTGGCTCTTGCATCTCTTGCAAAAAAATAAAATGTATAATATAATTGCTTTTTCCATAATAGCATCTCTTCTTGATATCCTAAGCTTGCTAAATAATCCATACAAATCAATTCTTCTGCATAGGCCAAAGCTTCGGTTAATAAATCATTAATTTCATTTCTTCTATTATCCGGTTGATCTCTAAGGTGACTTAGTTCGTGAATTGATACTAAAATATCAGTAACAAACCCAGGATTACCAATATCAACTAATTTTTTAGAGTTTTCATAATAATTAGTTCCATTTATAAAATATTGTTCTTTTGAATTTCCCAAGTCTTTATCAATATTAAGATGATCGTAATATTTAAAATCAATTGTTCCATCATTTATGTGTTTATTTAAATCAAATTCAATACCATGATCTTTATAAAACCTATCAATTATATTTAATTTATCAAACAAAGTCATCTTTGTTAGTTTTGAATAATTCATATCTTCTTTTAAGATATGAACATAGCTATATAAAACATCTTCTATAATACAACTTAATTTATAAAATAATTCCAAATTATTGTAGACTGCACTATATTCAGCATTGGTATAAACTATATAATCATTCATGGCTTGTTCCAATTGTTTTCTTTTTTCAACCATTATAATTCACCTCTAAAATTATCAACACTTTCAATTCGTGATATTGGTATTATATAACAATAAGTAATTATATACAATATGTAATAAAAAAAGTTAGAAAAAATTATATTTTTCTAACTAATGTTTTACCTTCTTTGAATTTACAATCATTTGAACATTGGTAGTCAGGAAATGTACATCTTGCACCTTTTGAATATTTGATAATATCACTAGCTAATGGATGATTTGATTCTTCTAAAGCTTTTTTATACTTCATTAAAGTTTCTTTAGTTTGAATCGCAATCTCTAACTGAGCAGCTGAACATAATCTTTCTTTAGTTTTTAAAATAAATTTATCGTAAGTTCCACATTCATTAATTGAAACAAGTTCTGCTTGTGGATTAATATTACTTACTTTTATCATGTCATTTAACCATTCATCTACTAAAACAGGTTCATCTTTTAAAATTGGTGGTACGAAATACTCTTTAGAATCAAGTAATTGCATACTATACTCTAATGTACGATGTCGATGAGCTTGGGCATATTGTGCGAATGATCCTTTATAATTAGTAGAATAAGTTGTTCCAAAATAATCTTCTACTTTTTCATTAGTAAATAATGAAAGACTTCTATCTTTTCTATTAGACATAGCGCGTTCATCAAGTAAATTTAGTTCTTCAAATCGGTCAATTAATTCTTTATATGACTCAATTAATTTATAATCAAACTCTGTCTTGTTTTCTTTATTCATATACTTTTCCATAAATGATACAATTCTGTTTAGTTGAATCCAAGGTACTGTATGTATTATTTTAGTATTAACAAAAACACTTAAAAAGTACCTAGCATTTTCTTGAGCAAGCTTTTCTATTTTAGAATCATTATAAATATATCCATATTCACTTTTTATTTTTGTTCTAAAAATTTCCATCCATTTCAAATAAAGTTCTACTTCTTTTTCTGTAATATTTTCTTTTTTTGAAGTTTCAATAGCAGTATATCTAGCAGACTTTTCACTAGTTGAATATTGTCTTTCATTATTAAGTGTTATTGCAACTATTTTAGGTAAATTAATAGCTTCAAAACCTATTCCAATATGTTCATATGGTGTTGAGTGTTCATGTCCTAGAGTAAGTTCTATTCTTCTTTCAGTACGACGAACAGGTTCATCTTTCAATTTAGCATAACCATCTTTTTCATAACATACTCCAGCGAGTTTAGAACTATAGCTAATTGCTGCTTCCTTATCAAATGTACCATCTTTCTTTAAAAATGGTGTATGTGGTAATAATTCTACCTTGATTTTGTTTTTTTTCATATATCCTCCTTCTACAACTAACCACTTTTTATTTTCTTTATATTGATACTATTATACCGAACAATTGTTCATAAGACAATATCTTTTTATAAAAAAACTGCCTTTTAGCAGTTTTTAATTTTCATAATAATGGTGGACAATACAGGACTCGAACCTGTGACCTCTACGATGTCAACGTAGCACTCTAACCAACTGAGCTAATCGTCCAAATATATTTATATTATATAATAATTTTTAATAATTTACAATAGAAAAAGGGATTTATCTTTTCATCCCTTTTATTCCTTTTCCACCTTTTAATCCATTAAAATTTTGTAAAATATTAGTATCAAATGAATATATTTTTTTATTTCTAGTTTTAAAATCTTTAATAGCAATCGATAACATTTCATTAAGTAATTTTGGATATGGTTTATTTGTTTTTTCCCATAAATAGAATGATAATGATCCTGGTATTGTATTTGGTTCATTAACATAAACTTTATTTTGTTTACTATCGATTAAGAAATCAATTCTTGCAACACTACTTAAATTCATTACATTAAATGTCTTTTTAGCTAGTTCTTGAACTTCTTCATATAATTCATCACTAATTCTAGCTGGTATTACACGATTAGTAGCAGCCATTCCTTTAGTTGTTTTTCCTTTACTCTTTCCTATATATTTGTCAGTATATGTTAAAAACTCTTCCGTACTAATAACTTCTTCGACCACACTAACTTCTTGATATTTATAATTACCTAATACACTACAATTAACTTCAACTAAATTTTCAATGACTTTTTCCACAATAATTTTAACATCATATTTGATTGCTTCACTAATAGCGTCATCAATCTTATTTTCATCCTTAGCAACTGTTATACCAACACTACTACCAAGTGTTGCTGGTTTAACAATAACTGGATATCCTAGTTTTTTTATTTCTTTTAATATTTCTTCTTTATTATCATAATAATTTATATCATAAAACCAAGTATAAGGTACGACTGGTATGTCATTTGATTTCATAACTTGTTTCATAACAACCTTGTCTTGTCCAATAGCGGAACCTAAAACTTTACTTCCTACATATGGAATACCAATAGTTTCTAAATAACCTTGAATTGAACCATCTTCAGTATTATTTCCATGCATTATTGGGAACATAATATCTAATTCAGTAACTACTCTTTTAAACAATCCCAATGTTTGTAAAACAAAAGTGCCATCTTTCTTATACAAAACAACCTTTTTAGCGTATCTTTTTAAACTATCAAAATCTTTATAAACATCAATATCCATAAGCATTTTTCCAGTATACCATGTACGATCCTTACTAATATAAATTGGTATTATTTCATACTTCTCTATATCAATATGATTCATTGCTTGTACTGCTGTAATAATACTTATTTCATGTTCAACAGTTTCTCCTCCAAATATAACTCCTACTTTAATTTTCATAACTTCACTCCTATTCGTTAAAAATATCTGGCAAATCATTTTCTAATAAAACATAAGTTTCATTTTCTTGTAATTTTTGCATTAACAAAAATGCATCTTTAATTTCTTTTAAAACATGAATATTTTTTTCATTATATTTCTTTTCTTTTAATCCCTCATAAATTGGTTTTGTTTGTTCAGCACCCACCAATATAACTTCATCAGCAACATCAGCAATATAAGTACCAAACTCTTTGTTTAAGTTGTACTGTTCATTACCTAAATCAATCATTCCTGGTGTTACTACAATCTTTTTACCAGGCATCGTTGATAATACTTCTAATGCCATTTTTGAACCAACTGGATTAGAATTATAGGCATCATCAATAATATTAATGTTCCCATATTTCTTTAATTCTAAACGATGTGGAATAGAATTAACAGACTTTACCCCTAGTTGTAATTGTTCAATTGTTAATCCAAATTCACGTCCTAAGGCGATTCCCGCTAAAATATTATATATATTAGCTTTACCTAATAATCTAGTTTCAAATTTATAAGCTGTTTTATCACCTTTAAAATAAACATCAAAGGTTGTCCCGGTATGTGATAATTTAATATTATTCGCATAAACATCAGAATCTTTATTATCAATACCAATCCATATTATTCTACAATCGTTTTTTAATTTATAATTTAATTGATATTCATCATCACGATTAAGTACTCCAATACCATCACTTGGTAATGATTCAATAAGTTCAAATTTACCTTGTTGAATGTTTTTCTGACTACCAAATGTTTCTAAATGGGCGACTCCAACTTTAGTTAAAATTCCATATTTTGGTTTCATTAAATTACAAATTTCTTTAATGTCCCCTATTCTAAACGCACCCATTTCAGCAATAAAAATATCACTAAATTTATCTAAATAATTATTAACTGAATTTATTAATCCATAAGTTGTATTAAAGTTTTTAGGAGTTGCAAATGAATTAAATTTAATATTTAAAATATCATTTAAAATGTTTTTACTACTTGTTTTTCCATAACTCCCAGTAATACCTATAACTTTCATTGCTTTCATTTCTTTTAATTTTTTAACAGCTTGACGTTTATAATAATAAAACACTTGTTTTTCTACAGGAATGTTTATTATATTTGCTAACCATATTATTAAGAAATTAATAAATATTAAAATGAATGTAGTTATTTGATAGAATTTCAAATAATTGGTAAATTCTTGATATTTAATATAATAAATAATAGTTGGTAACAAATATATTATTATAATTGTTACTATTAATCTTTTTACTCTTTTTGTTACAACTAAAGGTTTTTTTGATTGCTCTTGTTTTAATTCCTTAAAATATAAAACACCAATAACAAAATATATAAATGCATAAAGTAAAACTGTAATTTTATCATTTAAATATAAACCACTAATAATTACTAATAAAATAATTAATTCTTTTAAGTTAAAAGTTTTTCTTAAATTTTTAAAAACCCATGTTATATAACGATTTGCTTCATTATACCAATTTTGTTGAAGCATATGTAATGATTTTTTAGTTCTTAACACTATATAAAAAATTACTGGCAATAATGATAAAATAAAAATTTGTGTTTTCATTTATTATTTCCCCCTACTAAACTTCTAATCATATTAGCTACTTGGTTAACACGTTCCAAATATGCATAATGGGTTGCGCCTTCTAAAACTACAACACCAGAATCACCAATTAATGATTCAAGTTCATATGCATGGCTTAAAGGCACAGCTTCGTCCAAATCTCCCCATACAATCAATGTTGGGCATTTAATATTTTTAACATTTTCACTTATATCTAAATTAACAGTATTAACAAGAACTTGCCTCATAATTGGACTGGCACTTCTATAATCAACTGATCCTATGTGCTTTTTAGCCAATTCTTCAAGCTTGTTTAATCCTGGAACCTTTTTTAATGTTTTTAATATTTTAGTTTTAATAGACATCTTACTATTTTCTGTTTTAAAAGGACTTCCAAGTACTACCAATTTATTAACATCGTAAATACTTGCATATGCTAAACTTATTTTACCACCAAAAGAGTGGCCAACTAAAATTGGTTTTTTAATTTTAAGTTTATCCAGTAACTCCTTAATCACGTCGCGATAATCAAATACTGACCAAGCACATGTTGGTTCATCACTATCACCATGACCAGGTAAATCAATAATAACTATTTTATATTCTTTACTTAAACGGTCAGCTAATGGTTTCATCATTTCAATATTTTGACCCCATCCATGTAAAAAGACAATTGGGTCTCCAGATTTGTTACCATATTCAATATAATTTATATTAATTCCTTTAATTTCCATAACATCACCGTATTAATTATTATAACGCTTTTTATTTCTAGAGTAAAGTGATTTTCTCTTTAAATGTAAAGCCAAAATAAAATTGACCAACTGGATGCTGATCAACATATTAATTATCTTTTGTTACTTTTATTTTATGATCATTTATTTCAACTACAGTTACATAATTATCTAAATCTATATTTTCATCAGACTCAGCAAGCCAGTTTCTACCATTGACTTTAACTTCTCCTAGCTGGTTTTGAGAAATTGGAGAAACAACATAACCACGCATTCCAATTAAATGATTAACATTTTTCTTCTGGCGATACTTCGCAACTAATTTTAATAAAGTTGGACGAGTTGTTATTAACAAAATAATTCCAAGTATAATAAAAACTGCAAATTGGATAGCAAAACTATCAACAAAGAAAGTTAAAATTAAAGATATAATCGCACTTGTAACAAACCAAATTGTTGTTAAGTTAACTGTCATTATTTCCACTATTGTAAGTAAAATTATAATTGCTAACCAAATATAAAACATAAAATCACCTGTCAACATTATACTATTAATAAAGTATTTTGACAACCACCTATAATAATTTTTATGCCTATTTAAATATGTTTACATAAATATTATTTTTCTATTTTTATTTTACTATTATTACTTAGTAGTGTCTTAATATCTTTTTTAGAGGCATATATTTTGATTTTACTTATTCCTATTCCAGTTAACTCAATTTTTTCTATTTCACTATTTAATCCATAATCTTTTAACATCTTTTTGAAATACGTTTCAAATTCTAAAATGTTTTGATGAAATATAGTTTTTTTAAATGAATAATAGCCAATTCTATTAAATATTTTATTTTTATATAAATAATTTAGTTTGGGGTATATTCCCAATATTTTTATATCTGTATTATGAAAATAGTTATATAAATTTTTAGTTGTAATACTTGTATCATCAACTAATAAATTGTAAATTGTATGGTCATTATTTAGAATATCTTCTTCTGCAAAAACTGGTATGTTATTATTTTTATTATTAAACAATATCATAATATTCATAACTAAAACAAGCCCTAGTATAGTTATTAGTCTTTTTTTCATAGTGCTTGGCCTCCTATTGTTAGTTTATCCCAATACGACATTTTTAAACAAAAAAATCTCTAGATTTTTTAGAGATTTTTTAGAGATTTTTTATTTAATTTTACCAACTTTATTAAACGGATAAAGCCTAACAGGTGTTTTACCAATAATATCATCAATAGAAATAGGACCAAAAAAGCGACTATCCTTTGATGCTCCACGATTATCACCTAAAACTAAATAATGATTAGGTGGAATAACATTATATCCTAAACTTTTTATATCAAAATTAGGCATCGGAGGTGTATAAAATGATTCATCTACTAAGTTATTATTAACAAATAACTTGTTACTAACATATTTAACATGCTCTCCTGGTAAACCAATAACTCTTTTTACCAATCGTTCATCGTCGTATTTTAAAACAATAATATCAAAACGCTTAATGTTTTTGTTACTCTTAGTTAATAACAATATTTCTTTATCATAAAGCGTTGGCATCATTGATGAACCATTAACTCTAACTGGTGTTACAATAAATGTTCTAATCAATACAACAACTATAATAATGATAATATAAGTTGATATTTCTTTTAATTTATTCATAATACCCTTTTCCTTTTATACAAAAAGAAGGTCATAATACGACCTAATTTCTTTCCTTGATTTTTGCTTGTTTTACCAAAGTCCTTAAGTAGTTTAATCTTGCTCTTCTGACTTTACCTTTACGTACAACTACAATATTATCAATTTTTGGTGAGTTAAGTGGGAATGTTCTTTCAACCCCAACTCCACTTGAAGTACTTCTAACAATAAAGTTTTTACTAATTCCACTACCTTTAATAGCTATAACAATTCCTTCAAAAGCTTGAATTCTTTCGCGTTTTCCTTCAACAATTTTAACACCGACTCTTACAGTGTCACCAACACGAAATTCAGGAAGGTCTTGTCTAATTTGACTTTTAGTTATTTTTTCAACCAAATTCACAATGTCACTCTCCTTTAACTAAATGTTGATCTTAGGCAAGTTCCCAGCGGATCACATCGACTTTTTTATTTTATCACAGATAATATTTTTTTTCAACTACTATCGGACTTTCCCTTTCTTTTCTTCATTAATATAAGACTTACTATTAACAATATATAACTTTTTAGTTAATTCTTGCTCAATTAAATCTATTTTTTGAAGTAATAATTCATAATATTTTTTATCTAAATATATACGATAAGTATTAATAACTGTCCTTCGATATCGCTCTAGATGATTTAAAGCTTTTTCTATTTCCGCCGGATCAGTATTGTTATCATTATCCATAATATTAATTATATATTGAAGATATTCTTCTAATCTACGTTTTGTTTTCTTTATTAATAATTTTTTTGTAAATGAAGGATTTATCATTATTAATTTATTAACAACAATTCCATCATATTTAACCTTATTTCGGGGTGTTATTTCATAACCATCTAACTTATCATAATCAATATAGAAAATTTGTTTATTGCCACCTTTTTTTATTAGTACATAATGTCTATCTTTTTTCATAATATCATCTCTTTTCTAATAAATCAGGACGACGCTCTAAAGTTTTTTTAAAAGCTTCTTCTTCGCGCCATTTTCTTATATTCTCATGATGACCAGATAACAGCACTTCTGGAACTTTCATTCCTCTAAAGTCTTGCGGTTTAGTATAGACAGGATAATCAAGTAGAGAATTGTTAAATGATTCATTAATATGTGATTCGTGAGCAATTACTCCCTCGAGCAATCTAACAACACTGTCAATTATAACCATACTCGGTATTTCACCACCGGTTAAAATATAATCACCAATGCTAATTTCCAGATCAACAATTGTTCTAATTCGTTCATCAAAACCTTCATAATGACCACAAATAATAATAAGATGTTTTTTATTTGATAAATCATATGCTTGCTTTTGGTTATAAGGTACTCCTTGCGGAGACATCATAATAACTAAACTTTCATTTGTTTTTAAATGTTCAATGGCATTAAATATTGGTTCTGGCATAAGTACCATTCCATGTCCCCCACCAAATCCATAATCATCGACTTGTTTGCGAGGATAAGTAGAAAAATCACGTATATTATGAATGTTTATAACTACTTTTTTATCAGTTACGGCTCGACCAATTATTGATGTATTAACAAAAGCTTCAAACAACGATGGAAATAGTGTTAAAACATCAATTTTCATCGATTAAACCTTCTACCTTCTTAATATAAATACGTTTATTATCAAGATCAACTTTTTCAATAAATTCATCAATATTAGGAATCAAATGATTTTGGCCATCATCTTTAACAACCAAAATATCATGGGCATTATTATTTACAATATGTTCAATAAAACCAATTGATTTATTATTAAAATAAGCTTCTAAACCTATTAATTCTTCATTAAATAAATCATCAACTACTAAATCTTCTTTATTAATATAAACTTCATCACCTTTGTACATAATAACATCGTTGATACTATTAATTCCTTCAAATGTAAGCATATCGTATATTTTATGATGACGATGGCGGACAACTTTTAATTTATCTTTAAAACGGCCGACATACAATATAAAACCTTCTTTAAATACTTTTTCTTTATGCTTAAAATCAGATATTAATCTAACCTCTCCTTTAACACCATGTGTATTAACTATTTCTCCGACAAAAATGTATTCCATAATTCACCTACTTATCTAGTTCATATAATATTATGCTGGTTGCTACGGCAACATTTAAACTTTCACACATTGAACTCATATCAATATATATATACTCATCACAACTATCGAGTACCTCTTCACTTACACCACTGCCTTCATTACCCACTATTATAACAAACTTTTTGTTTTTTTCAACACTTTTAAGGCTTTTTCCATTTGTTACTTTGGTACCCATTATTTTATAACCTTCATCTTTTAATTCTTGTATTTTTTCTGTTAAATTAGTAGTTATTATATCAATGTGAAATAACATCCCCTGAGTTGCCCTGACAACTTTGGTATTATATATGTCAACAGTATTGGGACTTAAAATAATAGTATCAACATTAAAAGCAGCAGCACTTCTTATGATAGTTCCTAAATTACCTGGATCTTGAATATTATCAATCATAAGTACCTTATTGCCAATTGAAGTTGTTTCTTTTTTCTTATTACAAACACCAATAATATTTGAAGGTGACTCTAAGGCTGATAAGTAATTAATAATATCATTAGTCACATAATTTGTTTCCACAGGTAATGGAAAAAGTTCGTTTTTTTCTAATATTAATTCTTTTAAATAGCCGGTTTTATAAGCTTCTAAAACTAAGTGACTACCTTCAACCATAAATTCGTCATATTTATCGCGATATTTTTTTTGTGAAAGTTTTTTTATTTGCTTAATTTTGGGGTTATCAACCGAAGTATATAGCATAATATCACCTGTATTCATTTTATCAAATAAACGAGTTAATGTCTATGAAATCAAAGAAGATAAAAATAAAAATCAGTAACAACTGATTTCAATTTTTCTTATATATTCTTTTATTTAGGTCTAGACCGCGCAACTGCAATTTTATCTTTATATGTTGAATATCCATGTTATTTAATCCCATTTTCTTTAGGTTGTTTCTTTTTAATTTCCATAATTCATCTATAATTAATATATTATTTTGATTTAATATTTTTAAAACTTCGTTGTCAATTCCTAATTTATTTATATTATCTTCTAAACATACACTATTCATTTTATCAACTCCACTGCTATTTATTCATTAAGAAGTTCCATTACCTTTTCAGTAACATACTTTTTGGTTGCTTCATAACTCATTCCTAGTACTAATGAAAACTCATTATAAAGAAGTCTTTCTGCTAATCTAAAATAAACTCTATCTTTTTCACCGATTTTTTTACCAGCTTCTTTTCGTTTGGTATTTCTCATAAACGTCGTTTTAATTATTTTTATTAAATCAAGATGTTCCCTTGTTTTTAATAATTGCTTGTACTCATTTTCAAGCATCCGATTATTATCTGAAATCACTTCAATATTAGGTATTTCTTTAATAATTTCTTCAATTTTTTCTTTTGAAATCAATTTTCTTATAAAACCACCTTTATTTTCAACTGGAACATCAATAGTTAAAGATTCATCTTCAATAGGCGCGAGCGAATAATAATCTTTTCCGTTAAAATAATTTATTTTAATTTCTTTCACCTTGCAAACATCATTTTTGTAAACTACAAACTGGTTTTCTTTAAACATTTTGTACCTCCTTCCTATAAAAAAACATCCATTGACTGGATACATATTATAAAATCACTACAACTTCTAATATAATTATACCATTTTTTAACGTTTTTTGTAAGGGCTCATTTTGAAATGGTAAATATAAGCTCATAATTCAAGCCAAAAAGATATGTATTTGTTTGTCTTAATTCAATGTCTTTTGTGTATTTTAATTTTTTTATTATTAATATTCTGATTTCAACAAAACCACTAATAATACATTTACTTCTTAATTAACCTTAATAAAAATAAAAAAGAGGATTTTATTCTCCTCTTCTATTTCTTAGTTTTGCTCTTTCCCTACCTTTTTCAATTTTTTCTTTCATCTTAGAGTAAGTTTCTTTTTGTACTGCTTCTAAAACTTCATCTTTATATTTTTCTACATCTTCTTTAATTTTTTTCTTTTTAGCCCTAGCTACTTCTTTTATAGCTTTATCTTTTACTTCTTGATTAACATCATCAATATCAATATTAGTTTCTTGCAGGAATCTTTCTTCTAATTTATCAATTTTATTCTTATGATGTAGTTCTAATTCTTTTTTTTCTTTTTTCCATTTTTCTTTTAATTCATCTTTAGACATTTTTAAAGCCTCATGTCTTTCATTAACGTGAGTTTTAATTTCCACTTGAATATCTTTGACTGACATAGTTGCCAATTCTTCTTTAGTTAATTCTGGATTAAGAACAGCAGCACGATCGATTAATAACATTTTACCATTACTAACACCATATTGTACCGCTTCAGCTTTTAACTCTTCATTTACTCCATTAGCAACAACAATACCATAAACTTTTTTTTCTGCCATTCGATTATTTATTTTATTCATAACTTTATTTTCAAGATTTTTGCGAATATCTTCATTCTCGTCTATCGCTGTAACAATCACATCATTCTCATCACTATATTCGTCAATGTATCCTGTTTTAATAGCTTCATCAATTAATTTTTCAACAGCACTTTCAACATCTTTACCAATTAGATCTAAATCAGATGTTACAATATCAGCATCTGAATTTAAAGAAACTACTTCCTTAACAATATTTTTGTTGTTTACTGCTAATTGTACATCGGGATTAATACTTATTCCAACATAACTTAAGTTATCTTCTGATAAACTATAAATAGTATAAATAACTCCTAGAAATAAAATAATAATTAAACTTATCCAAATTGTTTTCTTATTCATTTACTTACTTCCCTCCTAATAATTAAAAAAACATTATTGTGTATATCTTCTATGTTAAGTACAATATACCACGTTAATTTATCTGTGTCAATAAATAATATTTACAGGTTTACACTCAATAATTATCATATAATTATGTCATAGTATATTAAAAAAACAATAAAAAACGAATGTTTTTTATTTCACTCGTCCTTTATCCCCTTTTTTTAATAATACATATTTTAATGCTTTTTCTTGTCTATCAACAAATTTACTAATTAATGATTCTTCTTTCGGTTTGCCATGTTTTTTCATATAATTGATTTTTTTAAAAAGTTTTAATAGATCTTTTTGAATTGTTTTTTCTAATTCTGAAAACTTATATCTTCCCATAGTATATCCTTCATCTGCTATTACATAATTATAACCCGCATTGTAAATAGCTTCTTTCCTATTTTCTAAAGTTTCAAACGGTTTTCTATCTAAATATTCTTGATATAATTTTACCATTTCATCAAACAATACATAAATGGTAAATTGATCTTCAAACTTATCTTTATTGGCTAACATTCGATATACATTTGCTTCCCTCTCAGAAATATATTCATCCAATAAATAATTGGGATTTTCAATTGGAACTTCTACCGTTTCTCCTCGTTCAACATACATATTACCTTTATCATCAAACGAATAAATTTCTAATTCATCACCTTGAATAGTAATTTCCCCACCATAATAATCAAAAGTATATTGTTCAATTTCTTTAGTAGTAGTGTCATCAAAACTTTGTTCAAGTCTTGGAAGTGGGAATTCATCAATTAATTCCTTATTTTCCTTTTTCATCATTTTGTTCAAATGATAATTAGCACCCACCATTAATATTGCTCCACTAAGTGCGCCACAGGCATAAAATTTAAGATTCTTTTTTGTTTGTCTTTTCATAATCCACCTCTTTTGGCCATTATATTAACACAGTTACCAATAACTGTCAATAAAAAATAATAAAAGAAGAGTTTATCACTCTTCTTAATTGATTTACTATTATTACTGATTGAAGGATCATATATTACTTTTTTAATTTTATTTTATATAAACAAAAGATTGGGGATAATAATTTATACCAAAATCCTTTAATTCTTTTGGTATTTCATATACATTTATATTTCCTAATTTATAAGCAATTACAACCTTTTTATTTTTATAATAGTTATCAAAGGCTTCTTTAGTTGTACTAGAATATTCCTTTGTTTTCTCCCAAACTTTCTCTGATGTATCTTCTAATATATCAATTATGTCAACTTCAGCAACTATTTTCATTACGGGATAAGTTGAATAAATAATCATCTTATCTACATTTCTTTTGGGTTTTATTGTCCGATACTCATATTTTTTACGTCCTGATAGAATTTCATCTACGTATTTTGGTTTTATTGGCATTAAAATTTTAGACATTTGTTATCACCCTCTTTTATTTTATTTACAAAATTCTTCTTCATATTCCATCCATTTTGGTCCAATATAAATGTCTTTATTACCGTTTTTGGTATGACACTTTAAAACCGTAAGTCCTTTGTTAGTGTAACCATGATTTAAGTATTTTGTTTTACCCGGATCTCTATATACACTATATTCCCCATTGTTAAATTCACCAACAAAGACTAATCCTTTAATAAAATCATCTATTTTAACATTGTTATTTTTCATATATTCTTTATAATCTTCTTTGGCATTTGTTTTAATACTATTTAAACAATAAGTATATATGTTTTTATCATCTTCTCTATAATAAAGATTTTGTGTTTTATCACATTTTTTAATTTCATCTGTTTCAATAGTATATAAATACATAATAGAAGTATATTGTTTCAATTCCCAAGTCAAAAACCATAAACCAAATCTTATATCATCGTCTAGATAAAATGGTTCTCTATAAGATACATTAACCTTCCTTTTTAAAAGATAGCCAAGCCCCACATAGTTTTGATATGTATCATGTTCATTACTTACTCTAATCATAAATAAAGGCAAATCACCTTTTCTAACTCTTCTATAATCAACAACCCCAAAAATAATAGCAATCAAAACGATGAATAAAATAAAATACTTAAATATTTTTTTAAATTTTTCCATCTTTTTCCCCTTAATAACTAATTACTTTCTTACTAATCCTTTAAAGATTATTTTAGGTTTAGTATATCTGGTCATTAGTTCTTCTTTTAATTCAATAATTATCCAACTACTGAAAAACTCTATTAAATCTTCTTTGTCAAAAAACCTTTTCTTCATACCATTTACTTCATAGTAATGTTTTTCAAGTTCTATTCCTTGCATCGCACCATGATTAACATCATTTATAGAGTTGACTCTAAATATTAAATAACCACCACTTACTAAAACTCTTTTTAATTCTTCTAATATCTTAACAGTTTCTTTAAAAGTAAAATAATGTAAAGATAAATCTGCAATTATTAAATCTGTAAAATCACTTTCAAACGGTATCTCATCTTTCATATCAAATTGTTTTGTTTGAACTTGTGGTAAATTGTCACTGATAATTTTAAGTGCTTCATCCGAATAATCACAGGCAATTACTTTTTTACCTTTTTTAGTTAAATATAAAGCATTGTTTCCAACACCACAGCCAAGATCAATTATATGTCTTTTAGTGTGATTAATTATTTCTTCATAATTATCTAACCAATCATCGTGCTCTATAGTGCCATTAAAATAAACTTTATGTTTTTCATTCCATATTTTTTTATAATTATCCATATTCACCTCTATTATTAACTATATTATACTACATAATAAAATAAAAGGACAGAATAAAACAAACTAATCCTCTTGATTAGTTTGTTTTAGAAACACATTTCAACAATGATTAAATTTATCAAATCATTCTACTTCGAAATATTTATTATTATATTACTTCAATTTTTTTAAAATACCATTTTCTAAATCAGCAA
The DNA here is from genome assembly GCA_964465805.1 of uncultured Muribaculaceae bacterium. Taxonomy (GTDB): domain Bacteria; phylum Bacillota_I; class Bacilli_A; order RF39; family UBA660; genus DUPI01. Next base: position 19,171 of record CAYXLG010000008.1, on the reverse strand, counting down.
TACTATATATTGTTTCCATTTCATTAAATGTTTCTTCTAAATTTCTTTTAGCACTCATCCAACCTAATCCATCAGTAATCCAAATAAATGTCACACCATTAACATTTTTAGATTCTTGTGCTAACAATTTGTAACTCCTTGCTGTTTCATTTAATTTAGAACCACCACCAGAATAAAAATTTGTTTCAATTACATAAACTTGATTATCAGTTTTTATTACAAAATCAAATCTTTTGGTCGAAACGTTATTTCCAGACATGGCAGATAAATCAAGTTTCCATTTGTTTTCTATATCCTTTAAATACATTTCTTTAAAATAAGTTTTATCCTTTTTAAAACCAGCTTTAATAATATAGTCCTCAACTAAATTTTCCATCAAGTGCCCACCACGATTTTTTCTACCGTTTGAATCAAGTCCAACTTCAATTCCAAGAACATAATCATAAAGATTATTAATTATATGGTTTTGAAGTAAATCAAATAATCCACTTTTTCTCATAAATATAAGATAATCATTTATAGAATAAACCATTTTTTGAAAATCAAATAAATATTCATTCATTTCATCTTTAATGAATATTTCTCTTGTTCTTACTGCAAGCAATAAAGGAATACATTCTAAAGTTTCAGGATATTTAATCAAAATTTTTTTGAAATCTTCCTCGATATTATTAGAACCTATCAATGAATTTAAAATATTAAGTTCTACTTTCATTTTATCAACATTCCTATATATTTTTTTGAAGTCGACATAATAATCGTAATTAGATATACTTGATTTAAAATTACTAAACCATTCTTCAAAATTTCTATCCATTTGATTCTGCTTCCTTTCTCCTAATTGTTAAATCTAGATAATTTTTTTCTAATTCAATACCTATATATTTTCGTTTTAACCTATTTGCTACAATACCTGTTGTACCACTTCCGTTAAAAGGGTCTAAAATTAAAGCACCTTCATCAGTTGAGGCTAAAATTATTCTTTCTAATAATGCTATTGGCTTTTGTGTTGGATGTTTCCCATGTTTTTTCTCACTAGGTTTAGTTAACGATGTCTCCCAAACATCTTTCATTTGCTTTCCACCATTTAATTCCTTCATAAGACTATAATTAAATTTATGTTTAACGTTTTTCAAATTTTTTTTAGCCCACAAAATTGTTTCGGTAGAATGCGTAAATGCCCGGCAACTGATATTTGGTGGAGGATTTAATTTTTTCCAAATTATATTATTTATAATTTTAAACCCCTCTTCTTCCAGTGCCATTCCAATTGAATAAATATTATGCATTGTACCACTTATCCATATTGTCCCATCATCTTTTAATACTTTCTTGCATAAACTTATCCATTTTTTATTAAAGTCATATTTTTGTTTAATATCAATTTTTTCGTCCCAATCGCCTTTTTTTACACTGGCCATTTTCCCACCACTACAAGTAATTCCATTACCCGATAAAAAATAAGGTGGGTCGGCAAATATCATATCAATACTTTTAGGTTCTATTTTTTTTAAAATTTCTAAAGAATCACCGTGAATTAATTTAAAATTTTCTGTTTCATAATATTTATCTCTATCCATATTGATATCCCTCTTTTATATTATACAAGAATTAAGTTTCAAATCCTTCTTAATTTTAATAATTGGTAACAATAACTTCTTCGACTTTTCCTCTTTTCTTACCATTAGCATTTATATTTCTTTTTGCTTCTATTACATGAATATTATAATCTTTATAAAGTTCATTGATAAACTCTGTGTTATGATTTGAAAGCATAACATAACACCCTTTATCGGCAAGTTCCTTATATACTTTAGCCAGTCTAATTTGTTCATCTTTACCAAATCCATTTTCAGTATAACTGTTAAATATAGTAGTCTCAGAATCGTAAGGTGGATCAAAATAAATAAAATCCCCTTGTCTTGCAGTCTTAACAACCTCTTCAAAATCAGTATTTAATATATTAATTTTATTAAAATTCAAGTATGAATGAATTATACCTAAATTTTGACCATCATACGTATTTACTTTTGTTTTTCCATTAAATGGTACATTAAATTCATTTTTACTATTAACTCTATACAGCCCATTAAAACAAGCTTTATTTAAATAAATTGTTCTAGCTGCTCTTTTATAATCTGGTAATTTATTAAATTTTTCTTTATCTCTATCTAGGTTTCTAATTTCATAATAAAATTCTTTACAATGAACAGTTTCATAATGATTTAGTTCCTTACACATTTCAGTAAAGTTTTCAGGATTTTTTATGCATTTAAAAACATTCATTAACTCTTCATTATAATCATTAATTACGGCTTTTTCAGGAGATAATTCAAATAATAATGCTCCACCACCGACAAATGGCTCATAATAAACATTAAATTTATCAGGAACATATTTTTTTAATTTATCTATAATTTGTCTTTTACCACCAGCCCATTTTACAAATGGTTTTCCTTTTAACATCAGCATCCCCCTTTATAGTGTTTCTTATATACATGATTATAACATATTTCGACACTTTTTATTAGGAAATTACAAATTATTATTTTACAATTTGAATTACTAATTTAAACACTTGTTCAAGTTGAAAATTTAATCCAATAAAGTTGTAAGTAGTTGTAAGCAATAAAAACTTACAAAACCTTATAAACACTGTATTTAAACAAAAAAAGAGACGCCGAAAGGCGTCTTCAGGGGGATTTGGCGTGTGTTAATTTTCTAGCATATTTTGCATTATTATTGTTTTGTCATTTGCCAAATTTATCGCAAAACACCCTATTTTACCTATCTTGTTCTATGCCAGTGTTCCCAATGTGTTCCCAGGGAATTTGTTAAAACGCCAATTCGTTCCCAAGATTATTTTCCATTTAATATTTTGCTTATAATTTCATTATATTTACTTTCTTTAATTTGAGTATCAAGCGCTTTAGTTAGTTCTTTTATATCCTCTTCCACCAGTTCTTTTTTATTAATTAATGTTTCATATACTTCTTTTAGTCTTTCTTGATTATCAGTTATATATTTATTGTTTGTATCATAGTAAAAAAATCTTTTAATAAAACTTTTACTATCTTTTACGTCATTAATAAAATAACTGACGTTCATTAAATTTACATATGTACTAAGATCAATAAAATTTAAATCAAATTTACTTTCTTCATTTCCGACTTTTTTATTTAAAAAATTTAAATACATGTACTCTATTACTAACATTGTATATTTTAAATTGCTTAATAAATAGTTTTTATACTTTATAGTTTTACTCATATATGAAAGTAATTCTTTCATACTGCAGGGATGAACAATTTTACACATATATTTATAAATTTCATTAAAATCTTCTTTTTCAAAATATTCTGTAAAAATATTAGTACAATTATTTTCTAATACTTCCCTTAATCTCCAAGGTTCAGTATCTAATGTAATATTAATTTCTTTATCGTATGATTTGGCTATAATATAAATAATATTTTCATATAAAGTTCTTAAAACTGTAGCGGCATTTAATAAATCTTGCTTATCTATAAGTTCGTTAACCAACTTAAAATCACAGGTAATTTTATTATATAAATTTTTTGACTTATTATATTTACTTATTTTCTTAAATTCAAAATTATCTATTTCATCTAAGTAAACATGATTGGCACAATTTAAAATTCTCATGCATTTTTTATAATCATTCATTCTTTTTATAAATTGACTCGTAGTAGCCATATAATCACCTCATTTATTAGCTTTATATTATACCACTAAAAAAGCCTGAATTTACTTCAGACTTCTCTTTTATCATTATTCATCTAAATAATTTTTACTAATTCAATATTCTTCTTCATCAGATATTGTATAATAATCTTTTAATAAACTGTTCAACAAATCATTATTGTTGCTTTGTTCTTGATATATATTATAACTACATTTTTTGCATAATTTATTATATTCTTTTTCTACATTATTTAAACTGTTATTTGCATATTTTGCAATAACATTACCATTAACATCTAGTTCGATATGAACACTCGCTTTTTCATTCCAACCATAATCTAAATAACTTTTTTCAGTATAAGCCCAATAACAAATTTTATGATTTTGCACTATTTTTTTAAGATAATCATTTCTTATATATATAGTATTTTGAATTGGTTCACTGTAATTACGATTGTTGTTATCACAATAAATAATAATCTCATTATTTTTATTTTTCCATACAGATAAATCTTTTGAATAAATTAAATCAAACTCATTTATAATAACACTGGCAGGAAATGATAATGATGTATTTTTAAAATCATCGCTAGCATATTCTACTGATAAAATATCAACTGTTTTACAACTATCCACTTTTTTGTATTCTTTTATATTCTTTAAATATTTTTCTTTGTCAATCGTCAAATTTCTTGCATCAGTATTATTTTCTAAGTTATATTGTGAATCTACAGAAATAGTTAAATCATATGTTTCTGTATGTAAATGTTTAAAATTTTGGTTTGATACAAACAAATGAATTTCTGCACTGATTAAATTCCATAAGTGCCCATTATAGCTTATTGGCTGTATCATCTTCTGTATATTTTCTATGGATAAATTTTCATTTTCATACCAATCTTTATCTTTATTCCCATATAAATCAATTGCTTTTTCTATCTTGTTATTTAATCTATCGACATCTTCACAATAAAGACTTACAGGAGAACACACTCTAAATTCTTCTTCATATTTATTAGTATTATAAACTGAATACCCCAATGTTTCTTCGTCATTATAAATAAATATATCATTAGTGTAATAATTGCACATAAGTGAACCTAATACAAAGTCTTGAGTTATTAACAAGCATTTTTTTAATATTGAGTCTTTAAAAGGATTAAAATGTTCATCAAATCTATCGTCTTTAAATTCATAATTATACATTTCACAAATTTCTTTAAATACCATTTTAAACATAATGAACATTTCTTCACTTGCTATTATATTATCCTTATTTAATTTTGGCATAAATTTTTCTATTTTACTGCTGCTAGCCCAGTACTTACAAAATCCGTTATCTTCTATACAAGAAAATTTAATACCAAGCTGTTCATTCCAATCTCTTATTTTTTCTTTTGGATATAATAAGAAATTTTCATATAAACCTAATTTATTATCACTGTTAAATCTATCAAATTTTAATACATTTTTTTCATGTAAATCTGCAATCATTAAAATTCTATTTAAATCATATGAGCAATTTACAGCTCTTTTTTCATTATAAATGTTTTTCTTTGTCAATGTTATATAAGATTTTTTTAAGTTTAGAAACTCATCTATTCTACCAATAATTTCGCTATCGATTAAATCAAATCTTTTATATTCATTTTTTAAAAATACCACTGTTTCATCACTTAAATCACTTAAAGATGTTAAAACATGTATTATTGTTCTCTTTATATAAATTTCTTTAACTTTTTTATATACTTCTACTAATTTAGATTCATAGATGTTAAATTTATCAGTTATATCAAACAATAATTTTGTTGCTAATTTTCTTATTCTAATATTAGGGACAGAAGAAATCCACAATGAATACCAAAACATTTCTTCAACATAACTATTGTTATTTTTTATTAGAATTATATTATATAATGTGTTTTTTAATTTTAAAACTATGTCGTAAGATGTATATTTTATTGATAATTCAAAAATTTTATTTTCATCATTAAGCAATATTTCATTTAAATAATTTTGACAATTAAATGGTCTATCATGATATCCACCCAATTCTAAGAAGGCTTTATTCCAATCACTAATTGTTATATATTTTTGAATTAGCTCTATTTGTTTACCGTTAAAATTTAATTTTCTAAAAATACTTAACTCAAAACTATCTTTCAAATAGGAATTATAAATTATATCTAACCCTTTTTTTAAGTTTTTTTCTTTATATTTATCCATAAGCAAAATTATAAATGCTTCCGACAATGTGTAAAGAGAAGAGAGTTTATTATTAATTAAATCTACTATTTGTTTAGAATCTAAATTTTCAATTTCATAATTTAAATGTCTTGCTATTAAATAATCGGACATTTGCTGAATTTTAAATATATACTGCTCTTCATTATCATGAAAATAATAATCCAATAAATTTTCACTACACATTTTTTTTATATATTTTTCAGTATTATCCATTAATATTTTTTCAACTTCCAAATAAGTTATACTACTACTTCCGATTTTAAACATGTAAGCACTTATTTTTTTTGTCATTTCCCAATATTCATTTCCACATATTAGTTTTATATAATTTTCTAATAAAGATGTTATTTGTACCAAATCACCAATACCATTTAATTCATATTTCTTTTTCTTGCGCTTTTTTTGTGAACTTTTTCCTGTTCCATTTAAAACAGTGTATATCATTTTAATATATAACGGGTTATTTGTTTCTAGAATTCCAATATACTTTGTAATTTCAATACCATAAGTTTCAATCAGTTTCATTAAAGATTGTTCGTAGTCTACACCTCTAAATTGATAATCATTAATTATTATTTTTTTAATTTCTGATTCTATCATTTCAGGCAAATTATGTGTTCTATAGGTAATAATTATATTTATATTTTCTTTATCCAATATTTTTTTTAGAAAAATAATTATATCATTTATCTGCTTATCGTCAAGTTCATTGATTGCATCAAAAATAAAATAAAATTCTTCTTTAACATTCAAAATACATTCCATTATTTCTTGTGGTATTTCTTTTGTATATTTTCCATACAAGCATAAATGTTTTATATTTGTTTTTTCTAATTCTTCTTCCAATTTATATATAAAATAACTTTTTCCTATACCACCATCACCATAAATCAATAGTCTGTTTGCTAATGCTAATTTATAAATATAATCGTCATAATTATATTCATTCCTAAATGACACCTCTGGAAATTCTTCGATAATGTTTTTTAACTCTTTTTCTAAATTTCTTTTAAATACATCTTCGGAGATATCTTTTTTATTAAACTTATTAATAATTCTATTCAACTCATCTAAACAATCCTTTTTCTTTAGAAATCTCTCAGGATCATTTTGATAATGATATACATTTTTAAATTTTTTTAATAAAATCTGCATCAAATTATTATCTTGCCATTTAAAGTTTAAATCCGTTCTAATTTCAGACTTCATTTTAATTCGATTATCATAATTTATTTTTTCTATCAAAACCATCACTCCCATAAAAAAAGTATATTTTAGTTATAAACACATTAAATATACCCTTTCAATTCTATCTATTTATATAATTTTTGCATTCTGTATTTAATGGACATTTTTCACATTTTGGATTACTCTCATGACAACAAGTTCGTCCTATTTCCCAACAAGAATAATCTATTAACCCCGGAAATTCAGGATTAAGTTCTCTTGCCTTATATATTACTTGATCTATAGTAGGATTTTCGTTAAGATATCCTAACCTTTTTAAAACTCTTCTAACATGAACGTCTGGAGAAATATCTATTGAATAATAATCACTAAATTCTATCTTAAATTGTCTTGCTAAAATATTAGCAGCCATTGTAGCTATTTTGATTCCCATTCCCTCGAATTCTAAAAATCTATATACAACAGTTGCACTACTTGGACACCCGTTCCAAATATTAGATGCATCACCATCATACTGATTTTTTATTCTTTGAATTGCTTTATAAAAATTCTTAGCTTCTACTTCATTAAATCTATGATATTTATTTTTCAAAAACAAATCTATATAAGTAGATTCTGGTAATTCTGCCAAATAATTTATATCAAAATTCCCAAGTTCATCGTAAACTTTGCACGGAATTTCCCAAGCTCTTTCTGCTTTCATTTGTTTGTCCATTAAACAAGCAAGAACAAATGCATGTGGATATTTCTCAATATCATTTAAAAAATTATTATATTCTTCATTATCAACAAAATGAACATTTCCTTTATCTTTATCATTAAATACTTGCTTTGCAATTTCTACTAATTTACTCATCAACACTATCCTTTTCTTCAACATTAGACAACAAAGGTTTTATCTCTATTGAATATTTTCCTTTGCTTCTTCCAGAACCAGTTGTTATTGAAAAATCTGTAACTGTATTTATATATATTTTCTTATTTAAATATATATAATGAGCTACATATGGTTCGTCAAACCAATTTGCACCTGTAAATAATGATTCATATACATCTGTATTATTTTTTATAGAATCTTTTAATTCTTGCTGTGCCCACTTTCTAATTTCTGACAAATCAGAAATATCATTTAAATCTAATATTTTACCTATTTCATCAATATAATAAGAAGTAACTTTATCCTTATCTAGAACCAACATTTCTATCATATCATCATTTTTGAATTTTTCTTTCTCATTACTATATAACAACAACGCCAAAAAGATATATTCTGGTTCCTCTAAAATATCTGAAAAAGCTTTTACAAAAGAATCATGAGTTAACTTTTGAATTGTGTATCCAGTTGAACCATCTATTTTAACTGAAACGCCTGTATTTTCTAAATATTCATATTCTATACCAACCAAATCGCTTTCATCTAAAGAATATTCTTTTTCCAACAAATAATTTTGTGAAAAATTTGCTCTAACTAAATAAGCATCAGCTTTTGGATATACTTTTTTATTACTTAAATGCGATAAAATTCTATTAGATACTTTAATCATATAAATATTATCTAAATCATCTAAATTTTGAGTTAATTCGTTCCAAATAGGTGATTTTTTGTTTTTATTAAAGCGTCTTGAAATATCAAATTCTTCTTTATCGCCTAAAAATGTATTAACATTTGAAGTATTTTTTTTCATTAACGAGAAAAAATCCGATTCCATTTGTGAATATTTAACTTGTAATTGTCCACGTTTGTGTTCTGTATTACCCATTTTAGAAACATTCCATGCCTGTAAAGAAAGTTTACCAACGTGTAATCCTTTTCCTTTACTCTCTCTAATATTTAAATCGATAATTTCTTTGGCAGATACCCAAAAACCATTTAATAAGTTCCCGTGGTATACATAATCAACTTTACTATTATGTCTTCCAACAAAAAGAAAACGTTTAATTAATTCTTCTTGGTTGTTATTTAAAAATTCTTGTAGGTTATTATATTTATCAGGATATCTTTCTCTAAATTCTTTTGATGTAAATCTACTTATAATATTACCATCAGAATCTTTTTCTTTTGATCCAGTTCCATCTAAAGTTCCATCAGCCCACAAGAAAAAGAGAAAATTATTACAAACTTCATCAGATGCTGATAGATTTTCTTTTATATATTTTACAAAATCATCACATTTTTCTTGATGAACACTATTACCACTCCCCATTTTTAAACTAACTGAATATTCATTTTCATTTATATATAAATAAAAATCTTGTTTTAATCGAGTATTTGATTCATATTTTGCATCAATTTTGGTATTAGGTTCAATATTTATATTATTATCTTTTGCAACATATTTAACAAATTCTTTCAAATTATTATTTAGAACTGAAAAAGCTTTATCTTTTAAAGCTTGTACAATGTTTAACTCATTTTTGTTACCATGAGCATTACTACCAATAATTCTTTCCATTTTACCACCTACAAATATTCTACAAACGCTTTCCCTATTTCGTTTATTACTGGTACAACTACGCTGTTACCAATTTGTTTGTATGACTGCATATTGTTTTTTCTAATTTTATAACTTTCTGGAAACCCCATTATTCTTAAACATTCTTTTTCAGTTAGTTTTCTACCATATTTTACAACAACAGGTATATTGTTACCTCCTGTACCCATCTTTGCTGTTAAACAAGGTGATATTCCATCGCTTCTGAAATTACATTTTGAAGCTCTTATTTCATTTGCAATTATATATTTATCTTCGTTATATCTATCACTATTTTTAAAATTATCAATAAATTTATTTATATTAGCAATAGCAGTAGATGATGATTCATATTCTTTATTTTTCTTTGGTTCTATAATATCCTCTAAAGTATATTTTAATTCACACTTTTCTGGAAATTTAAAATCTTTAGTATAAATGTCTTTTCTTATCGCTACACAATACCAACGATTTCTATTTTGAGGTATACCGTAATCTTTAGCGTTCATTACCTTTGTGTTAACTACATATCCAAGTTCTTCTAAAGTATTTGTTATAACAGTAATAGTTCTACCAGAATCATGACTAACTATACCAGCAACATTTTCTAAAAATGCTACTTTTGGTTTAGTATGCTTTATAATTCTAGCCACTTCAAAAAACATCGTTCCTCTTGAATCATTAAATCCCATTCTTTTACCAGCTATACTAAATGGTTGGCATGGGAAACCAGCACATAAAACATCATATTTAGGAAGTTCTGTCTCTTTTACTTCTGTAATATCGCCATAAGAATTTTCATTAAAGTTTTCTTCATATATTTTACAAACATCTAGATTATTATCGCAAGAAAACACACATTGTCCACCATTATTTTCCATTGCAATTCTAAATCCACCTAATCCACAAAATAAATCTATAAACTTAAACTTCTTCATTGAACTTCTCCATCATACTATTTATTATTTGAGTGATTACAGGTGGACTAACTGCATTACCTGCTTGTTTATATAATTGGGTATCACTCATTCCATTTTTAATTACATTATTTACGAATTTCTTATCAAATCCCTGAATTTTTAAAGTTTCATATGGAGTTAATTTTCTTATTCTAAATTTCTCTCCATCTTTAATTATTATTTTAGGGCTATCCGATCTAGCTAATAAAGTTGGCGATATTCCATTGGTAGAATATACTCTTCTTTGTCTTTCTAAGTCATTGTGAACTTCTTTAGGTAAATCAAATTGTTTAATTATTTTTCTATCCTTTTTAGATACCATATTTTTTTCTTCTAATGTTGTTAAATAATCTGCTACTTTTATTGAATCTAAATAATATTTACTATCAACTTCATCATCTAAAATATCATTTATATATTTTGATTTAGCATCAAAATTAACATTGTTAAAAAAGTTCATAGTTTTTAGTTTATTAGCGTTAGCCCAAGTCTTAATTTCATTTATTTTTTGATTTCTTTTGTCTATCTCAAACTTTTCTATTGAATAATTGTAAACACCAACAATGTATGTTCTTTCTCTGCTTTGTGGTACACCTGCTTCATTAGAGTTAATAACAGTAATATCAAATGTATAATTACATTCTGATATATTTTTTAAAATTGTTTTTATCGTGTTACCATCATCATGACTTATTAAATTTTTTACATTTTCTAAAAATATATACTTTGGTTTCTTTTCTTTTATAATTCTTACTATGTCAAAAAATAAAGTTCCTCTAATATCATTAAAACCTTTTCTTTTTCCTGCTACTGAGAATGATTGACATGGAAACCCTGCACATAATAAATCGTGATCAGGTATATCTTTTTCATTTACTTGTTTTATATCGCCGTGCATATGTTTTAATGAAAAATTATAACTATACGTATTTATAGCAAATCTATCTATTTCTGATGCAAAAACAACCTCATGATTTAAATTAGATTTTTCTAAACCTTTTTCAAATCCACCAATACCAGAAAATAATGAAACTACTTTAAGTTTTCTTTCCATGAAATCACCTCCTATCAAGATTTTTTTTACATTTAATATTATATCATTAAAAGCCGTTTTTTCCTAGAAAACTAGACATTATTGACGAAATATTTTTTATGACTTGCGTTTTTTTCAAATAAGAGTGATTAATACAACAAATTGGAGGTGTCTATGATTAGAAAAAATATAGGTGGAGATATTAGTGAGGAAGAATTCGAGAAAGTTTTAAAGCCTTTTATTGATGATTATGATAATTTTGTTTATTCGTATATTCTTCCTGAAGTTATTGCATATTATCTTGCTAATTCATATTATCGTAATTCTATGTATGAAGGTTCATTCTTACAACATTATAATTCTGCTAGAGATTTAATTAATCTTTTTGGTGAAAATTATGAAATAACTAAAGCTGAAGTATTTAAATTACTTAAAATAAAATATGCATTAGAAGTTATTAATGAAAATCCTTTAGCATTTAAAGAAATTAAGTATTAGTTTTATCTAATGCTTTTTTATTAATAAAAAAATTGATAGATTTAGTATTTACTTTCAACTATTTCAATCAATTCTTTTTTACTTATTATTTGTTTTTCAGCCATCTCGTGATGGTATCTACATAATGTTATTAAATTCATATCATCTAATCTTAAATTATAATCTTCATTTATAGATACAATATGATGCACTTCTAATTCTTTATAATTGTATAAACAATTAGTATCATATTTATCTCTTATACATATTTGACATAAATATTTATCTCTTAGTCTTATTTGTTTACTTTTTATAGTCCACTGATAGCTTTTTCTGAATTTTGATTCTAATGTAAATTTCTTTGTTGAAACTCTTTTACAAGTTTTATTAAAATCATGAATCTTCCCACATATTGAACATGTTTTTAACATTTTTTTCCTTAATTACATTTTCCAAAAAACTCACGGAAAATTTTTATTTGTGTGAATAGATGTGGGCTGTCGGTCTTGAAAAATCATAATTATAATTAGTGTCACTCCCCGGGGGGATTGGTAATTTGTCATCAAATAAAACTAACCCTTTATATTCTTTTAAATAATCTATATCATTAACTGCATTTTCTATTTCATTAATAGTTGCATAAGAATATTTATGTATTATCATTTCTACTAATATTTTATCAAACCTATCAAACGCCTTTCTTTCTATTTCATTTTTAGTGCCTGTCATACCTATTTCAAAATATTTATTATCTATCAATTTCTTTACTATTTCATATCTTCTATCAAGTAGTGCATCACTTACATACTTATTCAATTCTGCAAAATTAGGAAAGAAATTACTTGTAGTTACAGCCTTTGTTATAGCATCTTTTACTAACTGTTTATCAAATCTAATAAACATTTCATAGAATAATTTAACATATTCCATTAGTTCTGATTTTGTCATCTTTCTTAATCCACCATAAATATAAATACTATTTAGATATTGTATTAATTCATTAGCTTCTTTCTTAGTCATCTTCCATCTCCAACAAAACAGAATTTAATAAGGAGCTGGTAGTACCTACAATACCTACGCTTTCATTCAAATACCTTTCAAAATTATTTTTACTAAATAATGTTCCTGGTCTTAAGTTTTTATTAAACTCTTTATTATTTAACCATTCTTTTGTTTTATGATCTATTACAGATTTAAAATCATCTATGGTGTAATTTTCTTCTAATCTATCTACTATTAAATCTTTTACAAAATCACTTTCTGTTGTAAATTTTTTGTTTGTTTCATTATTTAAATAATAAATAATATCGTTTATTTCTTTATTGTATTTATTGTATAATTGTTCTTTTGTATTTACATCTATCTCTTTTTCTTTTTTTATATTTTTATTTTTTTCTTTATTTGTATCTTCTTGTATTTCTTCTTCTGTATTTATATGTATATATTCCGGACATTTGTCCACCTTTTCATTTTCTAATTCTACTGATTCCTTTATTGAATTTTCTAACTTTTGCTTATTTCTTTGCTCTTTCTTACTTTCAGCACCAACAGTAGTGCTTTTTGTATATTCTAAAGAATCAGGAAAAAAGTAAAATCCTTCATCAGTTAGTTCTATTGTATTAAGTTTTAAAAGTATTTCTAAAGCTTCTTTTACTAACTCAACCGAATAATTAAAATCTTCTGCTATTTCTTCTACTGAATAATTTTCATAATTATTTTTAAACTTATGAACTAACAATCCATCCCTATTCATAGTATAAAATATTAATTTGTCATATAAGTTTAAAATATCTCCAGCATGTTCCATTTTATCTATTCTTTTAATATCATCTCGTTCATAAAAACTATCCGGTTTCATAAAGTAAAATAATTTCTTTTTATTATATGTTGACATCGTTGTTTATTGAAGCAACATTTAATTTAGGTATACAAAAATACTCTAAAACCATATCCATAGGAACTAAACCATTATGTACCTTATCTTTTTCTCCATAGAACTTATCACTAATTACATTAAATACATTTCTTGCTTTATTTCTACCAATTGCCCCTATATTCATAATATCTGTAATATTAGCCCATTGATATTGCGCTATTACATCTATTTCTTCTTTTGTTAAACTTTTTCTTTTTTTACCCATAATAAAAAATCCTTTCTTTATATTTTCTTTGATATTTACTTGTTAAAGTTTGTCGACTACTTAACTATTAATTCATTTGATTCTGTTACATCATCTATATTGCTAAATTTAGCATTATATAAATTTAACATCTTATTCATCATTTTAACTGTTGGAATAGTTTTATTAGTTTCGTAACTTCGCAGTGTTACAGTGCTTATTCCAAGTTCTTTACTAGCTTTTTCTATTGTAAATCCAGCGTTTACTCGTAAAGCCTTAAGTGTTAATTTCATTTATTCACCTCCTCTATCTTTATCTCAATTATACTGTACTGTTTTATTTTTGTAAATATCTAATTTATCATTTTTATCATTTTTCTTATCTTTTTAGTTGACAAATTTATCAAATTATTTTACTATGGTATTGGAGGTAGATAAAATGACTAAAGAAGAACAAAGAAAAATCTTAGGAAATAACTTAGTTGCTCTTTTAGAATTGAAAGGAAAGTCTAGAAAAGATGTTTCAGATGCACTTAACACTTCATATACAAAAGTGTGTGATTGGACTAAAGCTAGAACATATCCTAATCAACACGATTTAGGAAGACTTGCATTTTACTTTGATACAACTATTGAACAGTTAACTTCTGCTAATTCTGTTATTAAAGAAAATGGATTTGATCCTGAAAAATCAACAAGTAAAAAGAAAGTATCTGTAATTGATATTGGAACTGATGAATGGATTATATCTCCTGTTGATTATGAATGGGTTTCTATTAAACATTTAAAACCTAATACTGGATATTTAATGTTTGATGTTGTTGATGATATGTTATCCCCTATTTATAATCTTGGTGACACTGTCTTAGCACAATTCTTAGATAATAAGCCTATTAAAACTGATGGAGATTATTTATTAAAATTAAAAGATTATGATTCTTGGTTATTTATTCATGTTTATGTAAAAGACAATGGATACTTAGTAGCACCTCTTAACAACAATAATTCAAAATCTTTCTTACCTAGATTCTATACTAAAGAGGAATTTATAAAAAATGCCTTTAATATACATAAAGCTGTGAGAGTTTCAAAAAATATATAAAAAAAAATCTCGTACTGCGAATACGAGATATCAGAAATACCATTTTGTTTAGTCGACAAACTTTAACAAATAAACATCGTATAAAAATACAATGAAATTGGATTTCCTATTTATATTATAGCATAATCGTATTTTTTTACAAGTTTCTACTGGTATTTCTCTAATGAGAAAGGAACGTTTATGGCTGTATATAAAGATAATAGACCTACTAAAGATGGTAAGATATGGTTTTTTAAAACCCAATATGAAGATTTTGACGGAACTAAAAAGCCAAAGAAATCAGGAAGATTTGCTACTAAGAAAGAAGCTGAACAGGCTGAGTTAGAATTTAAAATTTCATTACATGAAAAAGTTAATCATAATGAAATAACCTTTGAAGAAATGATTGAGCTATTTCTAAATTTCAAAAAGAAAAGAGTTCGAGAAACTACTTATTATAACTATGGTAATAAAATACCTTATTTAAAACCTTTATTTAAAGTTAAGTTAAAAGACTTTAACTACTCTCATTTTGAGAGATGGCATGATTATATGGATTATGAGACAACACTTGCTACAAGAACTAAAAATGATATTTATAAGTTTCTTAAATCTATACTTAATTATGCTACTGCATGGTATGAATTTAGTTTTGTTAAAGTATATCCTAAAATGACTAACTTTAATAATCCAAATGAATTACCACCTGAACAATTATGTTTTACTTATAATGAATTCAAACAATTTATAGAAGTTGAAGAAGATATTAAATGGCAAGCTACATTTAGAATACTTTATTATTGTGGTCTTAGAAAAGGAGAACTTAGAGGATTACAATGGAAAGATATTGATTTAGAAAGAAAAACATTAAGTGTTAGAAAGCAAATTACTGATCGTTGTGGAACGGTCAAGAAATTCAAATTTGTGGTGCCAAAAACCCAAAATAGTATAAGAACCTTAAAGATGCCTGAAATACTCACAAACAGTCTTAAAAAGGCCAAATTAGAAGCTAAACAACTAAATGGTTTTAATGAAAATTATTTTGTTGCTGGAGATGCATTTCCAATAAGTAGTAATGCTCTTGCAGATCGTAAAAATACTAATTGTGAAAAAGCTGGTGTTAAACAAATTAGATTACATGATTTCAGACATTCCTGTGCATCTCTATTAATAAATAAAGGTGCAAATATTCAAGTTGTTGCTAAATATTTAGGACATACTAAAATAGAAGAAACATTAAAAACATATTCACATTTATTTATTAGTACATTAGATGAAATAATAAATGTTATAGATACTTTAGAAGATAATAAAACCGATGATTAATTTTCATCGGTTATTTTTATATTTGTTCTATTTTTTCCAATGTAACAAGATTATACTCTTTTGATATATGATTAAGCAAAGCTAACAATTTAGCAATAATACAATTTATCTCCTCAAAGTCAACTTTGACTTCAATTGTTTCATCGCCTATAGGATGAAAAATTTTATTTCTAGGAGAATCATCCGAATCATAAAAATATCTATCTATCATTTCTTTTAAGTCAGGTAAGATTAAATTGAATTCTTTATTATTATTAATTATAGAATTAATAGTTTTCATTGTTCCTTGTTCATACATTTCAATGTTTGTTCCAGGAATTAGTTTATATATTTCTAATACTAATCTTTCAATTAATGGAAATTTGTAATATAAACTATAAAACGATTCATCATAAATAACCTCCATATCTATTTTCCCAACTTTCAATATTGTCATATCACTTTCAAACAATTTTATAAATTCACTATTCTTGATTTTAATCATTCAATCCACACTCTTTTCTACTCAAATTATTCAAAAACATAATCGCACATAATGTTGTCATTATTTCTACCTCAACATTCTTTTTAAAATAATTACCATGAGATATATTGTTTCGAATATTAAGTCCATGTCTTTCATATAAAATATAATTTATATACATTAATCCATTAAAGTATAAATCATCATTAAAATAGTCATTTGCTAATTCATTCAAATTTTTAAATCCGTCTTTGGATATCTTTCCCCCTTTTTTCTTTAATATCTCAATAATAGTATTTTCAATTTGTACAACATTCATTGCTAATATGACATAATCATTTTTCAGTTTATAACTTCCTTTAGAAATTAATTTATCAATTAGTACTCTATTTTTTTCTTTAGTATTAAAAAAAGATAAAATGAAATGTTGACACGTCAAAAATGAATGTTTTAAATATTTAAGCAATTGAATATAATAACCCTCATCTAATCGATTTCTTAACTCAGGATGATTCTTGGTATATTCTTGTCCTTTTTTATCATAGTAAGTTTTAAAAATACTATCTTCTATGCCTTCATCCGATTTTAAATAAATTTGTGATTCTGAATCTATATTATATGAATTAAATATATATGAAACAGGATATTCAGAGTAACTTTTTAAAGCCATTTCAAGTTCTTTGATAAAATTACCACACGAAGACGTATATAAACGACCAACATTTTCATTTATTGAAGAAACAAATTCATTTATTTCTTTATGTGGAATAGTTTGCTCATATTTAAATTCTTGCATTTGAGCATTTAATCTTTCCTGATCAGAAACTATAAACCTTTTTATATACAATATATTTTTCAAACATTCATGAATTTTTGCCTTTTGTTTTTTATTCATATTTTGAATTTTATTTAAATATTTATTTAAAATTTTAATTAATTCATCAGATTCTGCAACTATTTGAATAAAGCTTTCTTTCTCATCAGTAGCTTTATTTTGTAATATTCCAACTCGTTCAATAATTTTATTTAATATAGTATTAAACATTGTTTTAGTTAATAATTTTTCCCTATCTAAAATAAATAGTATTTCCTCTGGATATTTGTTATAGACATTTCCATTTTTAAAATTTAATATATATTTGTTATAGACATTTCCATTTTTAAAATTTAATATATATTTTTTATAGTATTCTTTATTACTTCTTACATTTTCATCATAAATAATAGTCTTTGATGGATATATTTGATTTTTTAGCAGTTTTTTTATAAACTTTTTTTTCAACTCTTTACTAATTCTTAAATTCACACATCCACGTTCCATTATATCGCCAAGAAAAAAATCTTTTTGAGTTAATCCATAATCTATTATTTTATTATATAATTCATACGACTTAAGTATCAGTTCATCTAAAATATTACAAATTCTAGAATCCACTATAACAACTTGTCTAAAATCTTTTCTTACTTCTTTATAATTATTAACATTATTTTTATATTCTATTGTATTAATAGAATTAAAATAACTAACTAAAAATTCCGCAAGTAAAAAACAATTATTTGAATTGTGTTTTTTAAAATACATATATAATTTAACAATTTGTTTTAAATCTTCCTTTTTTAATAATATTTCATAATTATTAATCATATAGACCATTCTATTATCAAATAGAAAAAAACTATTATATATTTGATTAAATTTATGTAATTCATCTAAGTGCATTTCTAACGAAGACATCTCATTTAAGGTATAATCAAAAGATTCATTTTTTTTATCAACGTCAATAAAAGTTTTTAAATAATCAATAGTATCACCATACAGCATATTTTTCCTCCATTAAAAAAGAAAAATTCTATAATTAATATAGAACTTCTATAATTGAATTATATCAAATTTTGTCTAAAAAGTCAGTAATATCCACTGAGTTTATAAGGTCAAAATTATAAAATTTGTTCCCAACTTGTTCCCGGACTCTTCAAGGAGTTCTGGTAAAACCTTACAAACCCTTATTTTACGGCACAAAAAATGAAGATGCCTTTGACAGCATCTTCTTCAGGGGGTTTGGCGAACACTCTCAACTATAATCCGTAAGAATGTTCTACGT
>CAYXLG010000007.1:28457-36075 GCA_964465805.1 uncultured Muribaculaceae bacterium | reverse complement strand
ACCAGAGGTATCTTTTTTTTAATTAAATATGTAACATATGTATTATAACCTTACACAAATGCGAGTGCTAAAGTTATCTGATTTTTGTTTTTAATTTTTGATAAGAAATTAAATATCCCTTATCAGTTTTTGTTTTCTCATAATTTAAATCAAGTTTTTGTAGTTCTAGCGAAACAACATCATCAACCGTAATCACATCTCCATAATTACGATCTAATTCATATATATATTTTAAATATATCCATTCTTGAATAATAGAGTTTATTTTTATTCTATAACTTTCTAGCTTTTTTATAAATTGTTTCTTAATCTTACTCTTTTCGATAACATCTAAAATAAAGTAATCTTCTAAAGCCTTTTTATATTCATCTAATAATTTATTAATTTCATTTGTATTAGGACTAAAAACATCAGAAACATTAGTAATATAATGATTAATACGATTAGATAAAATTTCATAAGAAAGTGAATTATATATATATATTAATTCGCGAACATCTTTGTTAATAATTTCATCTGATAAAAAGATATGTTTAATATTTTGGGGCTCAATTTTAGAATAAACATATTTTTCATCCTTATGAAGACTTTTATTATATGGAATTCCTTTTTCAATGCAGTAGCTCTTACTATACTTCTCATCACTACTATATAACTTATCAACATCACAAACAAAACTTACGCCATTAGTAATAAATGTTGAATAAGCTGTCCCCCCCTTATCTATAAGTCTTGCATCAACTACTGATACGTAGTCATTTAAATTACCCCCTTCAAAATTGGTAGTTTTATTTATACCAAGTTTCTTCATTTCACCTTTAGATAAAATTCCGTTTTTTAAAACACTACCTATTTTAAAGAAGTCAAATCCAACACTATGAAAACATTCATAAGTACCAACTTCCGGCTCTGGGAGTTTATTTTTTACTCCTATTATTTCACTTTTATATATATTATTTATTTCTTCAGACAATTTCACTAAATCTTTTGATATATTGGTACGTAAATAACGTTTATCTAAATGAGCATTGGAATAATCAAAAAAACGTTTGCGATCTAAAGCATCAGCATCTTTTAAAATATCGTACAATTTATAATATCGATCAACTTCAATAATTTCATAATCTTCAATAAAACGATCACGTCGCTTGTCACTAACAGAATGACCATCAACAATTGCTTTTAAAATTTTTAAGTTTTCTTTATCTTCATATATAGGATTATTAACAACATCTTCTATCCTGTTGGCACTACAATAACCATGAATTGAATCTTCATAATCGTTGATCCTTCCAATATCATGATAAAGAGCAGCGTCGGTTATTATTTGACGCTCAACTTCATTTAAATTTTCATCCTTAGCAATCAAATAACAAAACAGAAATACTTTTTCTGAATGATATAATCCGTGTATTTTACTATTATATAAAACTTTAGTATTTATTGAAGAAACAGTATCCAAAAGATATTTCTCATCTTCAACTGTTAAATCAATATGTTTTTCAATTACATTACTGGCACTTATGATTTCTCGCATTATAGTTGACATCAAAATTCACTTCCTTGTTCTTATGTTGTTCAAATGGGTTTAAAACGTGTGTTTTAATTATTTCATCATAACTTTTCATAAAATATTTAAGTTCCCCAGGTCTTTCCCAAGTTGGTTCACAATAATACCAAACTCCATTTAATTTCACACTAGTAAGTGCATGATTATATGATGCGATGTTTCTATTGTTTTTATCAGTTGAATATACACTAACCGCATCAATATTTAACATTTTCAACATGAAATTCATTAAATTAACATAACCCTCACAATTAGATTTTCTTAATATTCCGGCATTATAACTACTATGTAGCATAGAAAAAGTATTTTTTAAATGCAGTGGAATCTCACTTTGGCGATAATTCATTTCTAAAAATTGTTTATCCCTTTTGAAAACACCTTGACTATCAAATGTAATGTTAGTAGTAACATAATTATATACTTCTTTTATTTTATCATAATCATTGAGTCTATGCATCTTTTTATTTTTAATAATTGTATAACATCTTTGAAATAATTCATTTACCTTATCCGGTGTTAAAAGCGCGAAATCTGCAAATCCCGTTTTTTCAGCAAATTTAATATTAACAAATCCCAACCTGTATAGATTAGAAATGATATTTGAATTTTTAGGTAAACCTTTAACAATATTATTATACATATTAATATCTAAGATATTAGTTTTAGCAGTAAATGTATTAATAATATATTCATCAATATTTATAGAACTTTTAACATTAGTTCCATAAATAATAACACTTTCTAAGTTCTTTAACTTTTCTAAATGTCTAATAGCAATTAAATTTGGATTATTTATTAAATGTAATTTTTTTAAATTAGGTAATTTAGAAAAGTTTATTTTTTTTATATTGATGTCATTAATAATTTCTAATTCTTCTAAATTTGTTAGTTTTTCTAAATTAGAAAAGTTTTTTATTCTATTTATTAATGGATTATTTTCTAAATCCATATATCCCGCAAAATTATTATAGTCTTCACTTTTAATGACAAGCCTTTTTAAATTAGGTAATTTATCTATATCCTCTAAATTATCTGCATTAGTTATTTCTAATTCAGTTATTTTTTTTAACTCATTGGCCGTGAAAACATTTAAATCATTAAGTGATTCCCCGTTACTTTCCATTTTTTTCCTAATATTTAATGCCAACGTATAATTAATTTTCATATTCATCCTCCTTTCTTTTTATATTATATATTTTTATTGTATAGTTTCTGAAAACATATCAATTACTTGATCTAGTCTATCAACTACTAAAAAGCCTTTCCCATTTAACTTTCTTGAAAAACGAACTGCTATTCCATTTTCAGATTCCCATTCCCTTAAATTACCAGCATAATCATCTACTAAAATAGAACCTTTTGTTTGAACCATTTTAGTTTTAGATATTGCTTTTGGTACAGGTATAACGGTTATATCTTTAAAATATTTTCTAATAAATTTAACTTTTTCAACGGCTTCATTTAATGAATTAACATGAGTTAAAATCGATACATCAAATAAGTTGGTATCAATTATTTTTTGTATACAACTCAAACTATCATTAATTTCTGGCGTAATTGCTAATATATGACCCCAATCAAGGGTTGAATAAAACTTTGATACAAAACCACGATCCTTAATATCAATCCCTTCCTTTTTCATTAGTTCATTAGTTACCATAATAGTATCTAAAATTACTCCATCAAAATCAATATATAAGTTAATCATTAAATCACCTCTTCCAATATATTATAGCATGGTTTAGTATTTTTACAAATATAAAAAAATAATCAATATTTGATTATTTTAGAGCATCTATTAATTCAGCTTTTTTCATTGTTGAATAACCAACAACATTTTTAGCCTTAGCCATTTCACGTAGTTCGACAACTTTTAATTCAGATAAATTTTCTGGCTTTTTTTCTTCTTTTTTAGTTGCTTTCTTAGTTTCTTTTTTCTTTGATTCTTCTTTTGGGGTTTCAACTTTTTTTGTTACTTCTTTATCGTTTAAAGCATTTTTAGCTATTTCAACTAAACTAGCAAAATGTTCTGGATTAGAAATAGCAAGTTCAGAAAGCATTTTTCTATTTACTGTAACGTTTGCTTTATTTAATCCATTTATAAATCTTGAATAGCTAATATTATGCTCACGACAAGCAGCATTGATTCGAGTAATCCATAACTTTCTAAAATCTCTCTTCTTTTGTCTTCTATCTCGATATGAATAACTTAGTGAATTCATTACTTGTTCTTTTGCTGTACGGTATAAACGATGTTTACTTCCAAAATATCCTTTAGCTTGTTTTAAAACTTTTTCACGTCTAGCACGATGAATCGTACCATTTTTTACTCTTGTCATAATTATCCTCCTTAATACTATTTAATTAAATCTTTTACTCTCTTATAGTCAGCTTTACTTAATAATGAACTTTTTCTAATATTACGTTTAGAAGCTGCATTCTTTTTACCAGTTTTATGTCTTCCACCAGCTTTATTAATTTTTACAGTTCCACCCGGTCTTACTTTTGTTACTTTCGAAAGACCTTTATGGGTTTTCATTTTTGGCATATTGTCCCTCCTATTATTTTTTTTTCGGTATTAACATCAACGATATAACACGACCTTCAAGGATTGGTTGCTGTTCAATTTCACTAACCTCAGATAAGGCTTCGGCAAAACGAAGTAAAGTCTCTCTACCCAATTCAGGATGAGCCATTTCTCTTCCTTTAAAACGAATAGATGATTTTACTTTATGTCCTTTTTCTAAGTATTTTCCAGCATTACGCACCCTAGTATCAAAATCATGTTTATCAATATTCACTGATAAACGATATTCTTTTAATTCTAAGTTGTTTTCTCTTTGCCTTTTTAGGTTTTCTTTTTGTTTCTTTTTTATTTCATATTTGTACTTATTATAATCCATAATTTTACACACCGGTGGTGTTCCTTTTTGATTAATTAAAACAAGATCAAACCCTGCGTAACTAGCTAATGTTAGAGCATCTCTAATAGATTTTACTCCTAATTGTTCCCCATTAGGACCAATAACCATTACCTCTTTGGCACGTATTTGTTCATTAATAAACAAATCCTTATTTTTACTCGCGATATATTACACCTCCACAAAAAAATGGATAACACAGTTATCCACTTAATCCCACAAAAAATATTTATGGCTTTTACCCAAAACGATTAGTAATCGGGTGAGAAGTGGATACTTCTGCTTTCCTTTTTAATTTCTATTTGATTATACATTCTAATTATATGCTTGTCAATAGTTTTAATGCTTTTTATTGCATTAATCCTTAAAATTACTAAAAATTTAAGGTTATAAGCACATATTACTAAAAAAAGCATATAAATATATTGAGCAATGAAGGAGTGTGTTTAACTTGAAAAAAGATAGAAACTGTGGAATGACGCCGTATCCAATATACCAAGGAGGACCAGGAATGATGGCACCAATGCCCGGAATGGGACCAGGAATGATTCCAGGTGGTATGAATTATGGTGCACCTGGATACCAACAACCTACTCAAGCAGGTCAACCAGGACCAGCAGGTCAGGTAGGTGCTGTCCAACAAGAAATCAGCAATATAAATCGTCGTATTGATGTTTTAGAACGTCGTATTAGTTCATTAGAAAATGCGATTGGTGCATCAACACCAACAACATATAATAATACTTTTACTGACAGTAACTATCAAATGATTTAATTAAGTTATATTTTAGGAACACATTAGTGTTTCTTTTTTTGTATTAGAAGCGACCACCACCGCCGCCACCACCACCAAAGCCACCTCCGCCTGAAAATCCTCCACCGAATCCCCCACCAGATGATGTTTTTGATTCACTAATCGTCTTAGTTGAAAGTGCAGTACTAACAGCATTACTAACACCCTGATTAATCGTATAGTTTAAATTATTTATCATTCTAATATGGGCGACATCAAACATATAATCACCAAAAGTATAACTAGTATTTGGCATTTCATTGAATTTAATTTCCATATCTTTAGCAAGTTTTTTAGCAGACCCAAAAACTACAGCATATACTAAATATTTTTCCCATAAATGAATTTGGGGCAAATCACGGGTTTCAAACTTACCAAAATCATTAATGAATTTTTTCAATCCCATCCATCTTACATATTGTTCTTGACCTTCTTTTGTTCTTTTATTTATACTAACAAAATAAATTAATGAAATTACTGACAAAATAATTACTAATATACTTATAATTGGAACAACAGAATAACTTAAAGTCATAAAAGTAATTATTAACCCGATTATACTATAAGTAGAAAACTTAATTTTAACATTTGCTTTCTCTTCATAAAAGTTTTCTTCTTCAGCCTCATTAATAGCTACTGCTTTCCAATCCTCATAATCATTTAAAAATGTTTGATAGTGACTTTTAGCATAATTATTTATTGCACGAATAGTAACTTTATCATTAGTCCCTATACCTTTAAACAACATTTTCATAACAGCCTTTTCCGACTCTGTTAAAGGATCATCTATTTCATCTGTATTTTTAATTAATTGATACTCTTTCTTTTTTAAGTTTTTATATTTAATATGTTTTCTTTCTATTAAATCCAAAATAGTTGCCGAAAATTCCTTAGGCCCTATTTTTTTATTCATTAAATATCCAACACAATAAGGTCCATAAGTTGCTGGAAAATCTCTAAAATATTTAGTTTTAAAATTAGTCTGATATTCCTTATCATGTTTATGATAAGCATCATAAATTATATATCCTAAACCACCAATCCAAGCAATTTTTAAAATATCAAAAACAATACTTAATCTTCTTTTTTTATTTTCTGTTTTCTTTGCTTGTTCTCTTATTATATTAGCCTCATCAGCCCTTTGGTTTTCAACTTTCAATATTTTATCTATAGCACTAATATTCGTTAGTTTAGTTGATTTATTAATAACATTCTTATCAAAAACAAAACGTATATCAATTGGTGTTGAACTTGGTAATTCTTTAACTTTATATAATAATTTATTTTTATCAACAATATCTGTTTCACCATTTAAAGGACCATGTCCCCATACTCTTACTTCGTTTTCATTATTTGGTATATTAACAATCATTTCAAAGTTTTTTATATTTTCTAATTGCTCATCAGTAAAAAGATTCCAATATATTTCTGCTACATCATTGTGAACTACTGCTAAGTCCTTTATAATATATTCAATATAAAATCCCCTTTTTCCAGCAGTACTTGGATTATATATTTTATATTTTACACCTTCAAAAGCCTCGGTCACTACATATTGACCATACATCCCACTTGAAGAACTAAGAGTTTCAACAAATTCGTCGCCATCTTTATATAAATAATCAAAATCAATATTGTTATTAGTCTCAATAGCTTTTACCTGAATTAATTCAATATTAGAACCGTTATAAATATCGCTTTCTTCAAAAGATGAAGTATTACTGTCAAACTTTGGTGCATTAAAATTTCTATATTTTATAATTCTTTCATAACCATTAAACTCTCCTTCTAGTACAAATAATTCTTTAACCTGTAAATCCCCATTAGACATTACATTGGCCTCAACAAAATAATTACTAATACCTTCGTCTTTAGCCATAACCGTAAATGGTAAAAAAAGCATTATGAAAAATAATGTTTTAAATATTCTTTTCATCATAAAAATTCCCCTTTGTAAAAAAAGACTTACAATTGTAAGCCTAAAATTTAACTTGTGGCACTTCTTTATCAGTTTCGCTTGCTTCAAAGAATTCTGCCGATTTAAAATTGAACATTCCAGCTATAATATTTGATGGAAACATTTCCAATTTGTTTTTATAACTTAAAACTGCATCATTGTAAAATTGTCTTGCGTAAGCAATTTTATCTTCTGTTTCTTTTAAATTTGCTTGTAATTGCATGAAATTATTATTAGCCTTCAAATCCGGATACGCTTCTGCTACTGCAAATAGACGTCCCAATGCTTGTGTTAATTCACCATTTGCTGCAATTTCATCATGAGTAGTAGTAGCACTCACAGCTTTATTACGTGCACTAATAACCGCTTCTAAAGTT